>CAZCGL010000001.1:0-287952 GCA_964498335.1 uncultured Enterobacteriaceae bacterium
TTTCGAGGAGAACCAGCTATCTCCGAGCTTGATTAGCCTTTCACTCCGATCCACAACTCATCCCCTAATTTTTCAACATTAGTGGGTTCGGACCTCCAATACATGTTACTGTATCTTCACCCTGGTCATGGATAGATCGCCCGGTTTCGGGTTTATTCATTACAACTAAACGCCCTATTAAGACTCGATTTCTCTACGCCTACGTTAATACACTTAAGCTTGCTGTAATGAATAACTCGCTGACCCATTATGCAAAAGGTACGCAGTCACTAGAAAAAACTAGCTCCTACTGCTTGTATGCATACAGTTTCAGGTTCTATTTCACTCCCCTAACAGGGGTTCTTTTCACCTTTCCCTCACGGTACTAGTTCACTATCGGTCAATAGGTAATATTTAGCCTTAGAGGATGGTCCCCCTATTTTAAATCAAGATACCACGTGTCTCGATCTAATTAATTAATAAGAAATGTGAAAATAAATTTAATATACGTGACTATCACACTGTTTCGTTTATTTTTCCAAATAATTCTACTATTAATTTTCATAACAATTTCTTATACGGCTAATCCAATTTCGCTCGCCACTACTTTCGGAATCTCAATTGATTTATATTCCTTTAGGTACTTAGATGTTTCAGTTCCCTAAGTTCACTTTGTTATTCTATATATTCAAATAACAATACCTTAAAAATAAGGTAGGTTTCCCCATTCGGAAATCTCCGGCTAATAACGCTTATTTGCAAGCTTACCGAAGCTTTTCGCATGCTATAACGTCCTTCATAGTTTCCTATTGCCAAGGCATCCACTATATGCACTTATTCATTTGACCATACAACTTAAAATTTTAAATAACGATAATAATGCAGTATACAAAAAAATATTAAAAAATAAAAAAGAATAAACCTATTAAACATGGAGCCAGTCGGAATTGAACCGACGACCTCCTGATTGCAAAACAGGTGCTCTACCAATTGAGCTATGGCCCCAAAATAATTGATGGGTCTGGGAGGAATTGAACCACCGACCCCACCCTTATCAGGGGTGTGCTCTAACCAATCTGAGCTACAGACCCTATTAAGATAATAAGATACCTATTTTTAATTGAGTTATATACTATAAGGAGGTGATCCAGCCGCAAGTTCCCCTACGGCTACCTTGTTACGACTTCACCCCAGTCATGAATCATACCGTGGCAACTACTCTCTGTTTCCAGTTAAGCGCATTGCTTCTGGTACAATTCACTCCCATGGTGTGACGGGCGGTGTGTACAAGGCCCGAGAACGTATTCACCGTGGCATTCTGATCCACGATTACTAGCGATTCCAACTTCATGGAGTCGAGTTGCAGACTCCAATCCGGACTACAATTGACTTTAAAAGATTTGCTCCACCTCGCGATTTCGCGACCCTTTGTATCAACCATTGTAGCACGTGTGTAGCCCTACCCATAAAGGCCATAATGACTTGACGTCGTCCTCACCTTCCTCCGGATTATCGCCGGCAGTTTCCTTAAAGTGCTCAACATTACTTGTTAGTAACTAAGGATAAGGGTTGCGCTCGTTACGGGACTTAACCCAACATCTCACAACACGAGCTGACGACAGCCATGCAGCACCTGTCTCAGAGTTCCCGAAGGCACTCCGCTATCTCTAACAGATTCTCTGGATGTCAAGGGTAGGTAAGGTTCTTCGCGTTGCATCGAATTAAACCACATGCTCCACCGCTTGTGCGGGCCCCCGTCAATTCCTTTGAGTTTTAACCTTGCGATCGTACTCCCCAGGCGGAAAACTTAACGCGTTAGCTACGCCACCAAACATATATAAATGTCTAACAGCAAGTTTTCATCGTTTACAGCGTGGACTACCAGGGTATCTAATCCTGTTTGCTCCCCACGCTTTCGTGTCTCAGTGTCAGTATTTGTCCAGGAAGTCGCCTTCGCCACTGGTGTTCCTTCCGATATCTACGCATTTCACCGCTACACCGGAAATTCCACTTCCCCCTACAATACTCTAGATAAAAAGTATTAAATGCAATTCCTAGGTTAAGCCCAGGGATTTCACATCTAACTTTTTTAACAACCTACACACCCTTTACGCCCAATAATTCCGATTAACGCTTGCACTCTCTGTATTACCGCGGCTGCTGGCACAGAGTTAGCCAGTACTTCTTCTGCAACTAACGTCAATTATATTGGATATTAGCCAATACAACTTCTTCATTGCTGAAAGTGCTTTACAACCCTAAGGCCTTCTTCACACACGCGGCATTGCTGGATCAGGCTTGCGCCCATTGTCCAATATTCCCCACTGCTGCCTCCCGTAGGAGTCTGGGCCGTATCTCAATCCCAGTGTGGCTGATCATCCTCTCAGACCAGCTACGGATCGTTACCTTGGTAGGCCTTTACCCTACCAACTAGTTAATCCGACGTAAGCTCCTCTGAAAGCGCAAGGCTTATAAAAAGTCCCCTGCTTTTTCCTATACGGATATATGAGGTATTACTTAATGTTTCCACTAACTATTCCTCTCTTTCAGGTAGATTCCTACGCATTACTCACCCGTTCGCCACTCGTCAGCATCTTCCGAAAAAGACCTGCTACCGTTCGACTTGCATGTGTAAAGCATGCCGCTAGCGTTCAATCTGAGCCAGGATCAAACTCTTCGATTTTAAATACACAAAATAAATAAACTCAAAAAAATAGGTATCATTAATTTAATAGAACTATAAGCTACAACTTATTTAAGCTTCGCTAATAAGACATAACACATGATAACATTATATATTAAATAGTCAATATAATTTTAAAAAAAAACTAACTTTTTTTTAAAAAAATTTTAACAAAACGTTTTTTACCAAATTTCAAAAAATAAATACAATTAAAAAACAAAACATAATTTTTTTCAAGAACGATTTTACCATTCAACTCAATTGACTTATTTGCTAAAGATCGCTTAAAATCTGACTTACTAAAAACGCACTCTAATTTAATTAAAACGTCATATAAAAAAACATGCTCACATTCAAAATATAAATATGTGATATCAATATCTGCAGGAAAAGATCTTTTAGAAAAAATATTAAAAAAATTTTCTTTTGCAATATCAGCTTCATTATCATTATGAATCAAACAAACAATTTTATGAGCTAAAAAAGATTTTAAATTCATTGGGTTATCAAAAGATAAAGAAAATAAATCATACTCCTTTAAATCATAAATATCTAAATATATAAAATAATCTTTAATTAAAAAATCAGGTATAGACATAACTTTACAAAAAATATCATAAGACTTATCAGTTAAATTAATACTATTTCCTAAACTTTTAGACATTTTATTTTTACCATCAATACCTACTAAAATAGGCATCATTATACATACTTGGCTTTTTTGAAAAAATTTTTTTTGAATTTCTCTACTAATGATAAAATTAAATTTTTGATCAACACCACCTATTTCAAGATCAACATTCAAAAAAACAGAATCATATGCTTGTAATAATGGATAAACAAATTCATTTATAAAAATTGGGTTATTAGCATCAAACCTATTTTTAAAATCACTTCTTTCCAACATTCTAGAAACAGTAGACAACGATATTAATTTTATAAAATTATCAAATAAAAAAAAATCATACCAAGAAGAATTAAAATAAATAGTTGTTAAATCTCTTAATAAAAATCTAAAAAGTTGTTTATGATATGTTTGGTAATTAGAAATAATTTTATCTCTATTCAATTCAGGTCTTGCTGAATTTTTTCCAGAAGGATCTCCTATCATAGCTGTGAAATCACCTATTATAACAACAACTTTAAAACCTAATGCTTGAAATTTACGCAGCTTAAGAATTAAACCTAAATGACCTAAATGTAAATCACTTGTTGTTGGATCAAAACCAACTTTTATAACAACATCTTTTTTTAAAAAAACTAAATTTTTTAATTCATCTAATGAAATAACTTCAGAAGAAGATGATATAATACTTTCTATAACATTATCATTGAACATAAAATTAAATGAAAATTAAAATTAAACCAGAAAACAAAATAAATTATATAATAAAAGAAAAAATATTAAATACAATTAAATATGTATTAAAAAATAAAAAAAATAAAACATTAAATATAAAAATAACAAATGAAAAAGAAATAAAAATTCTAAACAAAAAATATAGAAATATAAATAAAAGTACAGACGTATTAACATTTAAAAATGAAACATTATATAAAAATACAAAAGAAATAGGATCTATAATTTTATGCCCAAAAATTATGTTTAAAAAACATAAAAAAATTTATTTTAAAAAAACAATAATTCACAGCATACTACATATTCTTAATTATGATCATATAGAATATAAAGATTTTATAATAATGTTAGATATAGAAAAAAAAATAGGCATGAGTGGAATCGAACCACCAACAATCACCACGTCAAAGTGACACTCTACCATTGAGTTACATGCCTATATTTTTTATTTTTAAGAATAATCTACTTTTTAATCTATTAGCTTTATTCTTATGAAAAATTCCTTTAGTAACGCTTTTATCTATCTTAGATGAAGCTAAACTATAAGCTTTAAGAATTAAAGAAGTATCTCTAGATAATAACGAATTTAAAAATTTTTTAATATATGTTCTAACTATAGATGTATTTATCTTATTAATAATTCTACGTTTATTATTTTGTCTTATACGTTTAATTGATTGTTTTAAATTAGCCAATTCCATACCCTCAAAAAAAAACTTAAATATAAAAATAAAATATATAATATAAAACATATATATAAAAAGCAACAAAAAAACACAATCAATTAAAAATATATTATTAAATTTTATTATTTAACATTTCAATTCTTAAATCTGATATAGCTTTAGAAGGATTCAATCCTTTAGGACACACATACGTGCAATTCATAATAGTTCTACATCTAAATATATTAAATTTATCATCTAATTCTAACAATCGTTCTCTCTTTTTAGAATCTCTACTATCAAGAACAAATCTAGCACTTTGTAAACAAGCAGCAGGTCCTAAAAACTTATCAGGGTTCCACCAATAAGATGGACAAGAACTTGTACAACAAGCACAAAGTATACATTCATATAAACCATCTAACTTTGCTCTTTCTTCTTTAGATTGTAAATTTTCAGCACTATTATGAATTACAGTATCTGTTTGTAAAAAAGGTTTAATTTTTTTATATTGATTATAAAAATTAGTCAAATCAACGACTAAATCACGTATAACAGGCATTCCTGGTAAAGGCCTTAAAATGACTTTATCTTTAAATGAGGCCAAAGGAGTTATACAGGCCAATCCATTTTTACCATTTATATTCATTGCATCAGAACCACATACACCTTCACCACAAGATCTGCGAAAAGTTAAAGTTTCGTCTATATTTTCTTTTATAAAAATTAAAGCATCAAGCAACATAACGCCATCACAATCTGATGGATTAATATTAAAATCCTGCATTTTATAATCAGAACTTTCTTTATAATTATAACGATAAATAGAAATTAACATAAAAAAATCCTAATATTTTCTAACAATAGGCTTGAACGGTTCAACCAAAGATGGAGTCATATTTACTGGTCGATATTTAATATTATCATCAGCAAAAATAATAATATGTTTTAACCAATTTTCATCATCTCTGTTAGGATAATCTTCTCTTGAATGTGCACCTCTACTTTCAGTACGTTTAATGGCACACATAGCTGTTGCTGTAGCAACAGATATAAGATTTTCTAATTCTAATGCTTCAATCCTAGCCATATTATAAGCTAAACTATGATCATTTAATTTGATATCAGCTAAACTATCACGTAAAGATAAAATTTTCTTTAAACCGTCTTCCATAAATTTACCAGTTCTAAAAACACCAAAATCAGCTTGCATAACTTTTTTCATCTCAGAACGAATTTTAGATGCTTGTAAAGTTCCTCTACTATTTTCTAGTTTAAAAAATCTACTAGCTGCTTTATCTATATTAGACGGTTTTATTAAAATATCAGAATCAAAATCATTATAATGATTTATAAAATGATCACCAGCTGCTCTACCAAAAACAACTAAATCTAATAAAGAATTGCCGCCCAATCTATTAGCTCCATGAACTGACACACAAGCGCACTCGCCTACAGCATATAAACCATCAACTATTTTATCAATACCATTTGAATCAACATTTATAACCTGACCAAACATATTTGTTGGTATACCGCCCATCATATAATGACATGTTGGTACAACTGGAATTGGGGTTTTTATAGGATCAGAATTTGCAAAAGTTATAGATAACTCTCTAATGCCAGGTAAAAAAGTTTTAATAACATCTTCTCCCAAATGATCAAGTTTCAAATATACATGATCTTTTCTAATGCCACAGCCACGCCCCTCTCTTATTTCTAAAGACATTGACCTAGCAACAACATCTCTAGATGCTAAATCCTTGGCATTCGGCGCATACCTCTCCATAAACCTTTCACCATTACAGTTAACTAAATAACCACCTTCACCTCTACATCCTTCTGTAACTAAAACACCTGATCCAGCAATACCAGTTGGATGAAACTGCCACATTTCCATATCTTGTATTGGAAAACCGGCTCTTAATACCATACCAATACCATCACCTGTATTTATAATAGCATTTGTAGTAGACTGAAAAATTTGCCCACTTCCACCTGTAGCTAATATTACAGCTTTACCACGTAAAAAGCTTAATTCACCTGTATCAATACAAATAGCAATAACACCAACTATAGAACCATTATCACTTTTTACTAAATCTAAGGTATACCATTCATTAAAAAAAATAGTATTATGTTTTAAATTTTGTTGATACAACGTATGTAATAAAGCATGCCCTGTCCTATCAGCCGCTGCTGATGTTCTTGTAGCTTGACCACCTTTACCAAAATCTTTAGACTGACCACCAAATGGTCTTTGATAAATCTTACCATTTTCTAATCTAGAAAATGGCAACCCCATATGTTCTAACTCGTAAACTACTTCTCTACCATTTCTACACATATATTCTATACAATCTTGATCACCGATATAATCAGAACCCTTAACTGTGTCAAACATATGCCATAACCAATTATCATCATCAACATTACCCAAAGCAGCTGTTATACCACCTTGAGCTGAAACTGTGTGAGATCTAGTAGGAAAAACTTTAGAAATAAGCGCTACTTTAAAGCCAGCTTTAGCCAATTGTAACGACGCTCTCATTCCAGCTCCACCCGCACCTACAACTATTGCATCAAAAGAATGTTCTGGTATATTCATTTAAAAACTCCAAAGAATTTGCATTATAAAAAAAATATAAGATAATAAAATTAAATTAATAAAAAAATCTAAGATAATTCTTAAAAAAGCCGCTTTAATATAATCTGTTAAAATTACTCCAATACCTATACTCGAATGTAAAACTAAACTAAAAACAAATAAAATAGAAATAATCTTAAAATAAAAGCACGAAAACAAATTAGAAAAAATAAAATAATTTATTTCGCCACTAAATTTTAAGAAAAAAAATAAAAAAACAAAATATAATCCTACGTATATTCCAGTAAAACGTTGTAAAATCCATTCTCTTAAACCACTCTTCATTCCAGAATTACTTAATGTTATCATATTAAAATACTCACAAAAATTAAAAATACAACAAAAATCAAAGCAACTAAAGAAAAATTACTGCTAGAATTCTTACCGTCAAAATAGCCTAAATCCATAATAATATGTTTTAACCCCATTATTAAATGATACATAAAAGCAGATATGAAAACAAAAATTAAACACTTTATATAAAAAAAATTCAAAAAATTTTTAGCTAACAAAAAAGAACTTTCTGATGCTAAAGCTATTTTAAAAAAATATAAAAAAACAGGTATACATAAAAATAAAAAAATACCGGTTATTCTATGAATAATAGATGTTATAGCAGTAATAGGAAATTTTAAAACAAATAAATTAGAAAATACGTGTTTACTTTTCACATTTCACCATATATAAAAAAATAATAAATTTATTTTATAACAAAAAGATACATTTGATCAATACAAAATAAAAAAATTTAATTAAATAAAATAGATAAAGTTTAAAAAAAATACTAAAATTAAAATAAAAATTTTATATATGTATTATAAAGAAATAAATAACGAAAAAAATGTGTTTAAACATGCGTTCAAAGAAAAAGTACCTGTTATGATTAAAGGTCCAACTGGTTGTGGAAAATCAAGGTTTGTAGAAACAATGGCTAATGAATTAAATTTAAATTTAATTCAAATAGCGTGTAACGAAGAAACTTCAGCAATAGATCTTCAAGGAAGATATATAATAGAATCTGGAAATGTCATATGGAAAGATGGCCCAGCTACAACAGCAGTTCAAAACGGATATATTCTATATTTAGACGAAATATCTGAAGCAAAAGAAGATGTAATTGTAGTAATACATCCATTATCTGATCATAGAAGAGAAATCTTTTTAGATAAAAAAAATGAAAAAATAAAAGCGCATGATAATTTTATGCTTGTAGCAAGTTACAATCCAGAATATCAAAATAAAATAAAAGATTTAAAAACATCTACTAAACAACGATTCGTAACTTTACAATTTAACTACCCCACAGAAGAATTAGAATGTGAAATTATATGTGGAGAAACAGGAGTAAATAAAATTATAGCAGAAAAATTATCAAAATACGCAAAAAAATTAAGAAATTTACAAAATTTAGATTTATTAGAAACAGTATCAACAAGACTATTAATTAATGCTGCAAAATTAATAAAATCTGGAATAGACGTTAAAACATCTTATACCACAGGAATAATTCAAGTTTTAACAGATGATCAAGAAACACAAATAAGTTTAAAAGAAATAATGAATTTAATAATATAGAATGTTAAAAAAATATAAAAAAATATTTAAACTTATAGCCTCTTCTCTTTCAGAAGAAGAGATAACTATACTTCAATCAAAAGATAACATAGGTAGTTTTTATGAAAAAACAATAATTTTACCTAAAAACATACCACTAAATGAAAAAAAATATATAAATAAAAATTGCTATATATATAAAATACTATTTTCAATAACATCAAAAAAATTAAATTTATATATAAAAAATGAGAAAGAAAATATAGATTATAAATTAATAGCATCATTAATAACAGTTAAAACAGTTAATAAAAAAATAATAAGCAGTTATACAAAAGTAAAAAAACTTATTAAAAAAATATATCCCATAATAAATAAACATAGAGAAAGATTACAAAATCTAAAAGAAAGATGTTTATTAATTGAAATAGCTATTAAAAAATTAACATACGAAAAAATAAAAGAAAAAATTTATCTTAATATAAAAGAAAAAAACTGGATATTTAAAATTGAAAATATTATAAACATTGAAGAAAAAAATATAACATCTCATTTAAATACTCTATATACAGAACTAAAACACTTACATAAAAAATATCAAGAACCTGATTTTTACTTACTATGGGGATACATTTATAAAAATATACACACTAAAATAAATAAAATTATAAAAACTTCTATAAAAAGTAAAATAAAAAAACAAAAAACTATATCTAAAACTCTAATCTTAAATAAAATAAAAAAAATAGAAAAAAAAAATAACATTCAACCAGTTTTTGATTATAAAAAAACACACAGTAATTATAATAACAACAATAAAAACATAGATAAAAGTACTAGTATTTCAGAAAATTCTAACAAAAATTCGTCCACAAACATAGACCATTCGATAAGCTTATTAATAAAAGCAAATATAATAAAAAACATAATAACTACAAAAAAAGAAAATGATGTTTTAAGTAAAAAATTAACATATAAAGAATGGGATTATACAAAAAAAACATATAAAAATAATTGGTGTCACCTTTTTATTAAAAAAATAATTAAAGAAAATAACAATATTATAAAAATAAATGATAAAATTAAAAAAGAGATTATTTTATTAAAAAAATACATTAAAATAATACTTAATAAACAACAAACAAGCAAAAAAAATATTTATGGTTATGATATTGATTTAGAATCAATTATAGATAATTATGCTGCTGTTAATAGTAATACATATAACAAAGTTTATTTAAAAAAAACTAAAACAACTAAAGATATTATGATGGTAATATTAATAGATTCAAGCTTATCCACAGAAAGCTTTGATGCTACTACACAAACATTAGAAAGATTAAAAATAATAGCTTATATAATAGCAGAAAGTATAAATAAAACTAAAAATAAATTTATTATTTCTACATTTCATAGCAATACTAGATTTGATTGCAGATATTTAATTATAAAAGATATAAATGACGATTGGATTAAAAAGAAAAATATATTAATGAATATAAAGCCACAAGGATATACAAGAATAGGTCCAGCATTGCGCCATTCAGTAGAAATATTAAAAAAAATAAAAACAGAAAAAAAAATAATATTATTGTTAAGCGATGGTACTCCCACAGATTATGATGAATATGAAGGTATATATGGGTTAAAAGATATTAAAAAAATAATAACAGAAGCTAAAAAATACAAAATAAACATTAAAACAATGATAACCAATAACAAAAATAATGATTTTTTTATTAAAACAGTAAATAAAAATAACTGTTATAAAATAAATACTGAATCAAGCATTCATGAAAAAATAATTAAAATACTAAATTCAATATAAAATTAAATAAGTGAAATTATTAAATCTAATACATCTTTATAATTTTTATCTAAACCTGGATGATGCATACGTATAACACCATCGCGATCTAAAATAATTATAATGTTAGAATGAGTATACTCATCATTTTTTTCTTTCTTATATTTTATACCAGTAGTTAAAGCTATTTTTAATGTTTCGCTTTTATCTGTTTTACATAAAGTCCATCTATCATTATTAAATTTTTTATCAATAAAAAAATTATTTAAAACATCAATAGAATCTCTATCAGGATCTAAAGAAATTAATAAAAAATTAACATCATCTTTTGCCTTTTCAGGTAATAATTTTTCTATAGCTTTCATATTAGAAATAATAACAGGACATATAGTTTTACATCGAGTATAAATCATAGAAAAAACTTGAATCTTACCGCTAAAATTAGATATTTTAAAAATCTCTCCATTATGATTAATTAACGTAGAATTCAAATTATAAATAGAATTACTAGCAAAAGAAAAAGCAGTATAAGGCAAAAAAATAAAAAATAAAATAAATAAAACTCTATCTATCTTTAACACATCTAAACCCCAATTTATTCATAGTATAATTAGCATCTAAAGTATTTCTAAAAGCAAATCTTAAAAAAGCTATATAATCGGAAGGATCTATAGCATTAGTAGAAGTAGCTCCGCAATACAATAATTCTTCTAATCCCCCACCTTCAGCATCTGTATTAATCAATATAACACTATTAAAATCATACACCCATTCCCATATTAAAAAATGCATGCCACAAATATTATAAAAGTTGCATGGCATATCAAAAACATTTAAAATATTGCTAGAAACTGTATTAATGTACAAGCTTAATAAATCATAATAACCAGGTTCATTCTTACCATTAATAGACTTAACTCCAGCAGCACCTACATACTCCCATTCATCTACACTTGGTAACCTTGAATTATAAAAATTACAAAATGCGTCAGAAGAAAACCAAGATACATTTACTATTGGTCTGTCAACATAAGTAATGAAATTTTCTATACCAAACCAATAGCTTAAATAAAAATCGTCAACAAATACTTCTTTCTTAAGAAGCAAATCCCAAAAAGGATTATTTAAAACAAAAATAAGATAATCAAAATTAGTTACTTGATATTTATCAAGATAAAAACCAGAAACATCTTTTTCTAAAGAGGTAAAATTAGATTCTTTAAATAAAGGAATATATTTTCCTTCAGGAATGAATACCATACACGAACCAAAACATTTACCACAAAAAATAAAAATATATAGAAATTTTAGTATGGTATTCATAAAGATCTAAAATTTACCTTTATCAGAATAAATTTCTTTATTTTCTTTTCCAACTACTTTTAATATACCAACAGCACCTTTATTAAAAGCTCTAAATATAGAATGATCTACTAAAACATAATTACCTGGAACTTTAACGCCAAATTCAACAATAGTTGCACCACCAGCTGGGACCAAAGTTGTTTGAACATTTAAATTAGGCACATTACCTGCTTCAGTAAAAACTTTATCAAAAACAACACCTATTACATGAAAAGATGAAACTAAATTTGGACCACCATTACCAAAAAAAATCCTAACATAATCCCCAACATTAGCTACTAAAGATTTATTATCAACAAGAGAACCAACTCTACCATTAAAAACAACATATTCAGGAAATTCCATTAATGCTCGTTCTTGACTAAACCCGTGAAGCCCTTTTTGCCCAAAAATATTATCGGTATAAAATTCAGATTGAAATACATAAAATTCTTTATCTGCTTTTGATAAACCTTTTAAAGGCTCAACTAAAATTAATCCATACATTCCATTAGCAACATGCAATGGGACAGGTGGAGTTGCACAATGATAAACATACAAACCAGGATTTAAAGCTTTAAATGAAAATACTGATGTTTTACCAGGAGAGGTATTTGATACTGCAGCTCCACCTCCAGGACCAGTAACAGCATGTAAATCTATATTATGAGGTACTTTACTATTTTTATTATTATGTAAATTAAATTCTACTATATCATCCTGTCTGACTCTTACAAATTTTCCTGGAACAGATCCATCAAATGTCCAAAAATGATATCTAACACCATCATCTAATTCTTTTGTTAATTCTATTGTCTCGAATTTAACAACAACATTAGCTGGATAATTTCTTTTTATAGGCGGTGGAACGTCAGGTGCAAATGTAGTAATAGCATCTAACCTAACTAATTCTTTCCCAAAAGAAACATTTGCAAAACTAAAATAAAAAAATGAACTAAATATTAAAATAAAAATTTTCTTCATAAATAAACCTTTTATAAGTTAAGAAAATTTAGCTACTTTAGGTAGACCAGATTTTATAAAAACAAAAATAAATGATAAAACGCCTGTTATAAAAAAAGATGCAAAAAAGATTAAACATCCAAAATAAAATTTCATTTCATCTCTTACAACAAAAAAATCTAAATCTAACATACGTTCTAAATAAACTTGTAAAAAACCAATAAATGCAAAACTAACAACCATACCAAACATGCCAATATTAGCAATCCAAAAAGCATATTTTGACAACTTATAAGAATAAACTACCTTACTATTAGTAATTATAGGTAAAGTATATGATATAATAGAAAAAACTATCATAGCATAAGCTCCCCAAAAAGCCATATGTCCGTGCATAGCTGTTACAAATGTACCATGTGTATATATATTAACTCCAGGTAATGTATGAACAAACCCCAAAAAACCAGCTCCAAAAAAAGCCATTACAGCGCAACCTAAAGTCCAAGTAACAGCAATTTTATTTGGATGATCTATTACTCTATTATTATAAATATAAAACGCATAAAAAGTCATACCTAAAAAAGCTAATGGTTCTAATGCACTAAAAAAACCTCCAACAAACAACCAATATTGTGGAGTACCTATCCAATAATAATGATGTCCAGTACCTAAAACGCCGCTTAAAAAAGTTAGACCTATTATAATATACAACCATTTTTCTAAAATTTCTCTATCCACGCCAGTTAATTTAATCAATAAAAAAGCTAAAATAGATCCAAGTATTAATTCCCAAACTCCTTCTACCCATAAATGAACAACCCACCATCTCCAAAAAGAATCATTAGCCTGATTAGTTGTATCAATCATGCCAGGTAGATATAAAAGTCCCGCAGAAAATAATCCAAAAAACAAAATTAAACTTGTTGTAGTTCTTTTTTTTGCTTTTAAAATAGTTAATCCAATTAATCCTAAAAACAACAATACATCAACAACTACTAAATAATCTAACGCTCTAGGTATTTCTAAAAATTTTCTACCTTCCCACCAATTCAAATGAAACCCAATTATAGCTACAACGCCAACAATTACCAAAGCTATATACTGTATAAAAGCTAACGGTAATGATACTAATTCCGTATCTACTTCTTCAGGAATTATATAGTACGCAGCCCCCATAAACCCACTTAATAACCATACAACTAGTAAATTATTATGAGTTGCTCTTGCTACATTAAAAGGTATTATTTCATGTAAGACATCGTAACCTAAATGAGCTGTTGCCATTATTAGTCCATACACTAACTGTAAAACTAATAAAAGCATAGATGTAGCAAAAAAATAATACGCTATCTGTTGCGATCTAAACTTCATAAAACACCATAACTTATTTTTGTTTTGATAAAAAATCTGCCAATTCTAAAATTGTAGATTCTGATAAAGGAAACTTAGGCATTAACGCACCTTTTTTGACAGCGTTCGGATCACGCAACCAATTTTCTAAGAAAGATTTATCTCTAATATTACCAATACCATCTAAATTTGGCGCTGGCTCTATTCTATTACCTTTACCATTTAAAATATGACAGGTTAAACATAATTTGTCAAAAATTACTGGTTTAATAACATCTGATGAAGAATTACCAGTTATAATCGGCTGAATATGTTTTTTTAAAGGCGGCTCTGCAGGGAACCCATTTAAATCAACCTCACTACACCATTTTAAAAAAGAGATCACATCATCTATTTCTCCATCCGAAAAATCATATTTAATCATTTTTCTTTTTCCTGGATACATAGCCAAAGGATCTTTTAAAAACATTCTAATAAATTCTTCACTGCGTCTTATATAAACTTTAGTTAATTCAGGCGCGTAATAAGCTCCTTCTCCAAAAATTGTATGGCAACCCATACAATTATTACTTTCCCATATATTTTTACCTCGTATGACACTTTCAGTAATATTCTGTTCATTTGTTTGATCAGGTATTCTCTTTAAAGTGTCATAGCTTAAAAATAAAAATACTATAATAGCTGTCACAGTAACAACTGTAAATATTTTCAGCGAATCAGATTTTGATAACATTTTAACACATTAAAAAACAAAGATTATTCATTTTAACATAGTACTAGTTATTTATCAATGCTATTATTTACTCTTGAGAGCTCATAAAAATAATAACAGACTTTAATTCCTCATCTGTACAATCACTACATGTACCTTTAGGTGGCATACCTTTGTCTGTACCAACTTTAGCTGTTTCAAGCAACTCATTAATGCTAATTTTTTCAACATCACCATTTTTATTAGCTGCTCTATTAAAAGCTAATTCTTTTCTTTCGTTCCAAGCATTTAAATCATGCGCAGCTGGCGCATTAAACATAGGCGCCATAGAAGGAGAATGACATACAGTACAATACCTATCGAAAATTTCTTTACCATTTTCTGCTGATAAAGAAAATGAAAAAAACAAAGCAAACCCAAAAATTAAATATAATACTCTCATAATACTCTCTTTATAAATTTTTATAATTAGATTTTAAAAAATCACCGATTCCATCAGAAGATGGTTTAATACCAGAACTACCACTAACCCATCCAGCTTGACAAACATTTCCATATTCATCATAAAAAGAAATGGCGTCAAATAACCTAATATACTCATCAATATTTCTACCTATAGGAAAATCATTTATATGCTGAACTCTAACAATCTTATCTAAATCCAATAAAAATGAAGCTCTATAAGAAACACCACTAGCGTCATCTATAATATTCAAATAAGTACTAATATCTTTTTTAATATCTGAAACTAAAGTGTAATTTAAAGACCCGCCTAAACCACCATGCTCAAGCGAAGTTTTTATCCAAGCGTTATGTGAATAACAAGAATCAACTGAAATACCAAAAACTTCTATATTTCTAACCTTAAAATCATTAATTCTGTTGTCAATTGCTATTAATTCAGATGGACATACAAACGTAAAATCCATAGGATAAAAAAATAATAAAATTTTTTTATTTTCAGTTTCTTTATAAAAATTAAAATTTTTATTTATAACTCCATTAGACATAACTGCTGATGCTGTAAAATCTATAAATTTTTTACCAATTAAATTTTTCATAAAAAATCCTCAATTTGTTTTAATTTTTGTCATACAATATAATAATAAAATTAAAAAATATCAATTAAATTACTTTTCAAACTATTGATCTTTAGGAACTTGACCTATTAAAACAGCAAAAGAATAAAATTTAAACTTTCTAAATACCTCAATATAATAATTTTTATTTGGTTGTAAAGAGCCAACTAACTTAACAGCCTCACTAACAGATTTAACATCAATATTATTTACTTTTAATATGATATCTCCAGGTAATATACCAGCTTTTTGCGCCGGACTATTTCTTATAACACCTTGAACATACACTCCATATTCTTCACTATAACCTAAATGAATTTTTAGTTCATTATTAAGATCTTGCAATTGAGCTCCTATCCAACCTCTAACTATATGCCCAGTTTTAATAAGCTGTTCCATTATACCTTTAGCTAAATTAATAGGTATAGCAAAACCAATTCCTTGGCTACCACCTGATCTAGAAATAATTGCTAGATTAATGCCAACTAAATTTCCATGCACATCTATTAAAGCTCCACCAGAATTTCCAGGATTTATAGCAGCATCAGTTTGTATTAAATTATCTAACCACCCTCCAAAAGATACTTGCTGCTCATTAGATCTAGCACTAACAGAGCCTAAACCACTTACAATGCCTTGAGTAACGGTATTATCAAACCCAAATGGATTACCTATAGCTAATACAACATTTCCAACTTTTAATTCATCAGAATCACCCAAAGATATAACAGGCAAATTATTCAACAACTCTTTTTTTTTAATCCTTAAAATAGCTAAATCAGTTCTCGTATCACTACCAACAAGCTCTACTACACTAGAAGTACCGTTATAAAGTTTTACAGATATAGATTTAGAATCTTTTATAACATGATTATTAGTTAATATATAACCAAGCTTATCAACTATTACTCCAGATCCTAATCCTTGTTGAAAATGTTTATTAATTTGCGGATTTTTATTGTCATAATCGTGAGGAGTTTCGCCAAAAAAAAACTTAAAAACAGGATCATCAAAAGATGGATGCGGGGTATAATGTATTTCTTGAACTGTCTGAATGCTTACAACAGCATGAACAGCTTTTTCTACAGCTTTAGCATAAGAAATATTTTCACATACAAAATCACTATTATTAGCAAAAGAAAAATTAAAAAAATAAAATAAAAAAATAAAATAAAAAAATCTGTTCATAAAATACGCCTATAAAGAAAAAAAATCAATAATTTATAATATTATTATAAAACAATTTCAACAATATATATTAATTTTTTTTTTTTAATATGATAAACTAAAGCCAAAAAAAAAGGAAATATTATGGGGTTCAGTGGAATAAGTCCTATGTCATTATTATTAATATTTTTAATAATAATAGTATTGTTTGGAACAAAAAAATTAAGAAATATTGGAGAAGACCTAGGTCATGCTTTTAAAAGTTTTAGAAAAGGTGTGCAACAAATAGATGATGATAAAAACAAAATAAATAATAAAAAAGATGATGATGAAAAATAAAAATGTCTCAATTTATATTAATATTATTATTAAGCGTAATATTATTAAAACCTAAAGATATAGAGTTATTGATAAAAACTTCTACTAAAATCATTATAAAAATAAATAAATATATAAATCAAATAAAAAATGATTTATTCAAAATATAAGTTTTTTAATATTGGTACGGTCTTCTTTATTTTTTAAACTTTGTCTTTTATCAAATATTTTTTTACCAATACACAAAGATAATTCAATTTTTAAAAAAGATTTTTTCCAATAAACCATGGATGGTACTAAAGTATAACCTTTAATTTTTAAAGCACTATATAAATAAAAAATTTCCTTCTTTCTTAAAAGTAAAAGCCTATCTCTAGACACATTACTATCTTCGTCAAAAATAAAGTAAGAAGGCTTAATACGCGAACCAACTAAACAAACATTAAAAAAACTATTAATATAAACATAAGAGCCAACTAAGTTAAACCCATTAATCCTAACGCATTTAACTTCCCATCCAAATAATATAATGCCTGCTTCATATTTATTTTTTATAAAATAATTATAAGATATTTTTTTTCTTATATTAGTAACTACATTCATGTTTATTATTTTTTTAAAACATATGATACTAACAGTGAATTATCAAAAAACATTAAAATATAACTATATTTTATTCTTTTAGCACTATTGATAGGTAAATAATAATAATAATAACAAAAACAATCGTCTTCGCAATTTGGTAATAATACAGGACTTCCAAAAAGTTTTAAAACTTCATTTTTATTCATACCTATATAAATGCTAGGTAAATAATCAAAATTAATATTATCACCTTGCTTAATATCAATATTTGCTGAAACAACAGGAAAATACAAAAATATTAATAATAACAAAAATATCTTATTTACTAATTTTTTTCTCAATATATTCAACATGTTTTCTTATTATAGGATCATACTTCTTTAACCCTGTAAGTTTGCCATCTTTATTTGGACCACCGATCATTTTTGAACTCTTAGTAGTAGTATAAAAATGACTAGATTTAGTAGAAACCAATCTAACTTTAATAACTTTATTTTTTTTTGCCATAAAATATACCTAAAATAAAACTCATTTCTTAATAAAATTATCAATACCTACTTTATTTATAAACCTTAATCCTTTTTTAGATAAATTTAGTCTAATAAAACATTGTTTTTTTTCAGACCAAAATCTATGTTTATGCAAATTAGGTAAAAACCTTCTTCTAATTTTTATATTAGAATTAGAAACATTATTACCGAATAAATTTTTTTTTCCAGTAACAATACAAAATTTAGACATTACATCCTCCAGTATTAAATAAAAAAAGAAAATTATTTCTAAATCTAGAAAAATTTAAATTAAAAATATCATCAACACAAAAAATGCTACACTTTATAGCAAAAAAAATTTTTTTTTTTTCATTATAACTTGGCTCTGACAAAACATATGTTTGTCTTAAAAAATTAGAACAAGCGCCTATACCTATCCGTAATCTAAAAAAATCATCAGTATGTAAAACCGAAGCAATATTTTTAACTCCATTATGAGTTGCGTTAGAACCAGAATTTTTTAACCTAATATCTCCAACATTTAAATCTAAATCATCATGAATTATCAAAATAGTATAATAATTTATAGAATAAAATAATAAAAAATTATTTAAAATACTACCAGCTAAATTAATATAGGTAAATGGTTCTAAAATAAAAAAATGATCATAGTTAAAAATGAACTTAGCATAATAAACAAAAAGTTTACTATCCTTAATTAAAGTAATTTTATTTAAAAAACAAAAATATCTAATCCACCAAGAAGCTACATTATGCCTAGTTAAATGATAAGATGATACATCATTATTTAAAGACATTATCAAAAAAATTCTCTTCATTTACTACTATTTGTTTTTTTGTTCTTGAGTTTTTTGTTCTTGAGTTTTTTGTTCTGCAGCTCTAGGGCCTATAATACTAGCTATTAAAATTTTACCTTTAAATTTATTTAAAATAGGTATGTTAATAAAATCTGGCATAGATAAATCCGATAAAAAAATAGATTTATTAACACCTAAATTTGTAACATCCACTTCTATAAAATTAGGTATTTTAGATTTAATACATTTAATGTTAATAAATAACCTATACTTAATTAAAAAACCACCATGCTTAATTCCTAATGAGTTTTTTTCTCCTATAAATCTAAAAAATACTTTGGTCTTCACAACATCTTCTAACTCAACTTTTTGAAAATCTAAATGTAAAATCTGATCTTTAAATGGATGTTTATAAAAATCTTTTAAAACAACAGAGTATTTTTTATCAACAACAAAAATATCAAAAAAGTTATTACCATTATAAAAATTATTTATAATACCTTTTATATAAGAATAATCAAAAACTATAGGAACAGATAATCCTGAAAAATAAATGACAGCAGGTACCTTTGATTTTTCTCTTAATTTTAAATTATAATTTTTTCCAACATTATTTCTTATTTCAGCAACAATATCCATTAGAAAACCTCATTCATGTTTAAAATAAAATAACTAGGGTGCCAGGACTCGAACCTGGGGATTGCAGGGATCAAAACCCTGTGCCTTACCAACTTGGCTACACCCCAATACAAAATAGATTATGTAAAATTAAAAAAATAATGTCAAATAAAAAAAAATAATTACAAAAAAAATTATATATGTTATAAAATATGATAAAAAATATTAATTAACAAAATGAGACAAATATCAATAGATACAGAAACTACAGGATTATTTTATTATCAAGGTCATAGAATAATAGAAATTGGATGTGTTGAAATAATAGATAGAAAAATAACACACAAGGTTTTTCAAACTTATTTAAACCCAGAAAGATTAATAGACACAGAAGCAAAAAAAATAACAGGATTAACAGATTTATTTTTAAAAGATAAGCCTTCATTTAAAGACGTTATAGAAAGTTTTTTAAACTTTATAAATGACTCTGAATTAATCATGCATAATGCTCCATTTGATATAAATTTTATAAATAATGAATTAAAAATAATTAATCATAGAATAAAAAATATTAAATATGATTTTAAAATAATAGATACGTTAGCCTTAGCAAGAAAATTATATCCAGGTAAAAAAAATAATTTAGATGCATTATGTGCTAGATTTAATATTAATAACACAGAACGAAAAATACATGGCGCGCTGTTAGATGCAGAATTATTAGCTCAGGTATATCTAGAGCTAACTCAAGATGATGAAAATAACGAAAATAAAAAAAACAAAAAACTAAATAATGTTAATTTAAATGATAATATTGAGATATTAAAAGCTAATAAACAAGAATTAATAACACATATAAGTTACATAAAAAACTTAAAAGACGAAATTAAATTGATATGAAAAATATAATAAATTTTTCTATAATAGCACATATAAATCACGGCAAATCAACATTAGCTGATAGATTAATAGAAATAACAAAAAATTTAAAAATAAATAGTTTGAAAAATCAAAGTCTTGATACAATGGATTTAGAAAGAGAAAAAGGCATAACAATAAAATCGCAATGTGCTACATTAAAATATAAAATTAACAACAAAGAATATATATTAAATTTAATAGATACGCCAGGGCACACTGATTTTGGATATGAAGTATCAAGAGCACTATCTGCATGTGAATGTGCTATACTCTTAATCGATGTGAATCAAGGTATAGAAGCACAAACAATTTCAAATTATAAAAAAGCGTTAAATCAAAACGTTGATATTATAATAGCTTTAAATAAAATTGATATAGCAAAAATAGATATAGAAAAACAAAAACAAAATATAACTGAACTTTTAAAAATAAATAATGATAAAATAGTAGATATAAGCGCCAAAACCGGATTAGGTATTAAAAATTTAATAGAAAAAATAATAAAGAATATACAACCAGTAAAAGAAAATATATCTGGAAAATTTCAAGCTCTTATAATAGATTCTTGGTTTAATAACTACTCGGGAATAACATGTTTAATAAAAGTTAAAAATGGGATAATTAAAAAAGACGAAAAAATAATTACTTTACATAACAAAGAAATATATAAAATAATTGATATAGGCATATTTACTCCTGAAAAAGAATATAAAACTGAATTAACATCTGGTGAAATAGGCTTTATAAATATAAATTGCAAAGATCCTAAAAAAATAAATATCGGTGATACTATAACATCATTTATAAACCCATCTTTTACAAAACTAGAGAATTTCAAAAAAACAACTCCAAGAGTATACGCAAGTATTTATCCAACAGAAACAGAAAATTTAGACAATCTCAAAACATCTTTAGCTAAGTTAACTCTAAATGATTCTTCACTTGAATATGAATTACAAAAATCATCAATTTTTGGAATAGGATTTAAATGCGGTTTTTTAGGGTTATTACATTTAGAAATCATACAAGAAAGATTAGAAAGAGAATATAACTTAAAAATAATAATTACTCCACCGCATGTAACTTATAAAATAATATTAAAAAATGATATAGAAAAATACATAAATAACCCATCAGATATTCCAGATAATAATTTAATAAAAGAAATGCACGAACCTATGGTGTTAGCAAACATAATAACACCCATTCAATACGCGGGAAAAGTGCTAGAATTATGTACGGAAAATAGATGCGAAAAAATAATTACAAATTATTTAACAAATACAGTATCAATAGAAAGTGAAATGCCTTTATCTGAAATAATATTTAATTTTTTTAATAAATTACAAACTGTAACAAATGGATTTTCCTCAATGGACTACACAGAAATAAAGTACAAAAAATCTGATTTAGTAAAAATAAGCGTACTATTAAACGATAAAAAATTAGATATTCTAGATTTTATAGCACATAAAACAAACGCATATTATGTTGGCAAAAATTTAATAGAAAAATTATCTAAAATAATTCCAAAACATTTGTTTGATATTAAAATACAAGCATCTATAGACAAAAAAATAATAGCTAGAACTTCTATTAAAGGGTTAAAAAAAAATGTTTTATCAAAATGTTATGGCGGTGATATTTCTAGAAAAAGAAAACTTTTAGAAAAACAAAAGCTTGGCAAAAAAAGGATGAAAAAATTCGGTAATATTGAGATACCTCAAAATGCATTTTTTGCCATGCTAGATATAAGTAAGAAATAATATGACTAAAAAAATACTTAAACATATAACTATAATTATAATTATAATTAACATTCTTATAATACGCGCTCTAATTATAGAGCCATTTAGAATACCATCTGGTTCTATGATACCAACTTTATTGCCAGGTGATTTTATATTAGTTAATAAATTTTACTACGATATAAAAATACCTCTGATAAATAAAAAAATAATAAAAATAAATAAACCAGAAAGAGGTGATGTAGTAGTATTTATTCATAAAAATAAAAAAAAATATATAAAAAGAATAATCGGTATAGAAGGTGACACAATTCAATACAAAAATAAACATGTTATAATCAATGGAATAGAAATAAAAAATAAAAAATTAACAAAAAATATAGACATAGATAAAAATATTGTTATAGAAACAACAATATATAAAGAACTATTAACTCCTAAAAAAGAATATAAAATTCAAAAATATGAAAATATAGAAAATTATTATACAGAAACGGACATAATAATCCCAAAAAACTCATTCTTTGTAATGGGAGATAATAGAGATAATAGCGAAGATAGCAGAATGTGGGGATTAGTTAATGACAAAGATTTATTAGGTAAAGCTATAATAATATGGGGTAGCTTAGATTTAGAAAACTATATAATTAGAACAGATAGAATAATTAAAAAAATAAAATGAATAAAAATATAATTTCAATAATAGGCAAAACAAATGTAGGTAAATCAACACTTATTAATAATTTATCTAAAAAAAAAATAAGTATAACAACTAATAAAAAAAATACTACAATATCATGCGTAACAAGTATAATAAATAATGAAATAACATTAATAGATACACCAGGACCTATAATAAAAAATGAACAAAATAATAAAAATAAATCAATTTATGAAGCAATAGATAAATCTAATAAATTATTAATATTAATTGATAACATATTTTTAACATCAGAAGATTTTTTTATTTTAGATTTAATAAAAAAACATAATAAATATACAATATTAATCTTAAATAAAATAGATAAAATTAAAAAAAAAATTACAATAATACCCTTTATAACTAAAATAAAAAAAAAGTATAGTAATATAATTGATATAATTCCTATTTCCAATACTAAAAAAATTAACATAGAAGAACTTAAAAAAAAATTAAATATACAGACATACAAAAATACAAAAAAAATAAATAATATAAATTCATTTATATTAGAAACAACAAGAGAAACTTTATTAAATAAACTAGAAAAAGAATTACCATACATAATAAAAATAAATATTCTTAACGAAAAATTAAATAAATATTCAAAATTTATTTTATTAGAATTACTTATAAAAAAATACAGTCAAAAAAAAATAATAATAGGAAAGGATGGAAAAAAAATAAAAGACATAATAACAGACATAAAAAACAAATTAATGAAAAAATTAAATCAAATAGAAAAAATTAAAATAATTATAAATATAAAATGATTATTGGCATAGGTATAGATATAATAGAAAAAAAACGTATAGCAGCCATAAATAAAAAATATGGTAATAAGTTCGAAAAAAAAATATTAAATCATACAGAAATAAAAAATAATAAAAATTCAAAGAAAAAAATAACTAATATAGCTAAAATTTTTTCAATAAAAGAATCTATTATAAAATCGCTAGGCACGGGATTTATTAAAAACTTTTCTTTCAAAAATATAAAAATATACTACACAAAATTAGGTAAACCTCAGGTTAAAAAAAAAAAAATAATAGTTTACACTAGTGTGTCACATGAAAAAAATGTAATAATAACGCTTGCTATAACGAAAATTAATATTTAATTATATCTTTTCCATTCATATATTTAATTAAAACAGATGGTATATTAATATTTCCAAAATAATCCGAATGATTTTCTATTATAGCCAATAAAACACGGCCAATTGCTAATCCAGATCCATTTAAAAAATGCGGGAAAAAAAACTTATTCTTTAAAAAAACTTTTGAATTCATTCTTCTAGATTGAAATGACTCTGTATTACTACAAGAAGATACTTCTAAATATATTTTTCTTTTAGGCATCCAAACTTCTAAATCATAAGTTTTAGACGAAGTAAAACCAATATCACAACTACATAACGATAGAACTCTATATGATAAATCTAAATCTTGCAATATGCTTTCAGCATGAAAAATCAATTCTTCTAAAGAATCATAAGATTTATTAGGTTCTACAACTTGAACTAACTCAACTTTTTCAAATTGATGTTGCCTAATCATTCCTTTTACAAGATATCCATAATTACCTTTTTCTTTTCTAAAACACAATGTTTTTGACACAAATTTTAACGGTAATTCTAAATAATTTATACAAGAATTAGAAACTAAATTTGTTAATACAACCTCAGCTGTAGGAATTAACCATAAATCTGTATCTAAAATATTAAATTGATCTTCACGAAATTTTGGAAAATGTCCAGAATAATACATAGAATTACTTTTTACCATAACTGGAGAATAAATTTCTTTATACCCATAAGTATTTATATGTTTATCTAACATATAATTACCTAAAGCTCTATGTAATTCAGCTAAACTATCTTTTAAAATAACAAATCCAGAACCAGACATGCTAGATGCTAAATCAAAGTCTAAAAATTTTTCATTTGACTCAAAATCATTTAACAAACCAGGTTTTAAAAAACAATTATTATTAAAAAAATTTCTAACTTCTATATTATCATAAGACGATTTACCAACAGGCACTGAATAATGTAACAAATTTGGAATGTTAGATAAAAAAACATTAAATTCTTCAGATAAAATTTTTAAATTTAAATTATTACTAGCTATAATTTTTTTTAAATTTTTTATTTTTAAAATTAAAAATTTAAAAAAATCAAAATAATCTTTATAAATATGAACTAAATCAGACATAAGATTATGTTCGCGCTGTAATAAATAAACTTCAGTTCTTAAAGTTCTAATTTTATAATGATAATTAAAAAACAAATCATAATCAAAATTAAAACTTCTTTTAGAAAAATTATTAATAATAAAATTTCTATTATTTTTTAAAAAATTAACATCAATCATAAATATTAAAACGGTAAATCATCTTTATTATTTTTATTACTATTCGCATCGAAACTATTAACATGATCATTTTTAAATTCATTACTTAATAACCTTATAGTAGAAACTATAATCTCAACATAATCTCTATTTTTAGTTTTAACAGTTCTAAAGGAACCTTCAAGATAAACTCTAATCCCCTTTTTTAAATAATCTCTTATAGTTTCGGCAAAATTACCATAAACTACAGCTCTATGCCATTCTGTTTTTTTAGAAAAATTTCCAGTAGAAAAATCTTTTCTAGATAAAGATGTGGCAATATTAAAAGATAATACAATAATACCATCAGAAATATATTTTATTTCTGGATCAGCTCCTAAACGACCTATTAAAATAACTTTATTAATATCATCAAACATAAAAAACTATAACCCCTTACCATGGCAATATTTATATTTTTTTCCTGAATTACAAAAACAAAAAGAATTCCTACCAATTTTAATCCTTTTGTTATCAATATTAGAATTTATATTATTATTATGATTAAAATTTAACTCATTTAAATTAACATTAAATTCAAATTCATTATTTAAAAAATTATTAATTGGAATTTTTAAAAATAAAGAAATAAATTCATATTTAAAAGATAATAACATTTCTTCAAAAAGAAAAAAAGCTTCTTTTTTATATTCCTGTTTAGGATCTTGATGTGCGTATCCACGCAAATGAATACCTTTCTTCAAATAATCCAAGTTTAATAAATGTTCTCTCCATTTAACATCTAATATACTTAAAAACAAAATTTTTTCAAAAAAAACAATTTTTTTTTCTTCTATTAAGTTTCTTTTTATAAAATACACATTTTTTAAATACTCCACTAAATTAAATTTTAATCTATCTAAATCATAATCAACGGGATCATGCATTTTAAAATCCAAACCAAACTCAAAATTAAATTTATTTATAACATCCATAAAATTCAAGTCATTTAAAGAAAAAAACTTAACAAAAAAAAATTCAATAACATCTAAGAATAAGCTATTCAAAATTAAAAAAATATCATCATTAATAATTATAAAGTTCCTATAATTATAAAAAACTATACGTTGTTCATTAAAAATATCATCAAACTCAAGTAATTGTTTTCTAATTTCAAAATTATGCGTTTCAACTTTTTTCTGAGCATTTTCTACAGATTTATTTATTAAATTATGACTTATAACATCATCTTTAGATATATTTAATTTATTAATCAAATTAAAAATTTTATCACCAATAAAAATTCTTACCAAATCATCTTCTAATGACAAATAAAACTGTGAAACACCAGGATCACCTTGCCTACCACATCTGCCTCTTAATTGATTATCTATCCGCCTAGATTCATGCCTTTCAGTACCAACCACTCTTAACCCACCAAGTTTTAATACGTCAATACGAGAACTAATTTTTGAGTCAAGTAAAACATTTCCACCCAAAACTATATCGGTACCTCTTCCAGCCATATTAGTAGCAATAGTAACACTGCTTAGCCTACCAGCTTCTGCTATGATTTGAGATTCTAATTCATGATTTTTAGCATTTAAGACATTATGTTTTATACATAAAGATTTTAAAATATCAGATAATAATTCTGAATTAGCTATAGAAATAGTCCCAACTAAAATCGGTTGTCCTAATAAATAACTTTTTTTAATATCACTAGCAATAGCATTCATTTTTACTTCTTTAGTTAAAAATATTAAATCAGTATTATCTACCCTTATACATTTTTTATTAGTTGGTATTACAACAACATCTAATCCATATATATTATTAAATTCTAACGCTTCTGTATAAGCAGTACCAGTCATGCCTGATAAAAACTTATATAACCTAAAATAATTCTGAAAAGTTATAGATGCTAAAACCTGATTTTCATTTCTTATTGCAACATTTTCTTTAGCTTCTAAAGCTTGATGCAACCCATCGCTCCATCTTCGTCCATCCATAATCCTACCAGTATGCTCATCTATTATTAAAATTAAATTATCTTTTACTAAATAATCAATATCGCGTTTAAAAAGATAAATAGCTTTTAAAGCTGAAGTAATATCATGTAATAAATTTATATTATTAATATCATATAACACAGCTTCATCTTGTAATAATTTATTTTTTTTCAATAATAATTCCAATTTTATAAAACCAACTTCTGTTATATGAACTTGTTTATTTTTTTCATCTAAATTAAAATCAGTTTTATTATTTAATAATTTGGCTATATGATTAATTCTTAAATAAATGTTTCCATCAGCCTTGTCTGGAAGAGATATAATAAGTGGAGTTCTAGCCTCATCAATCAATATTGAATCTATTTCGTCAATTATTACATAAAATAAATCAGTTTGAACTTTATCTTCTTTAGTTAAAACTATATTATCTCTTAAATAATCAAATCCAAATTCATTACAAGTTCCATAAACTACACTAGCTTTATAAGCCTTTTTTTTTTCATCAATACTCATCCCAGAAATTAATATACCAACACTTATATCTAAAAAATTATAAATAGGTTCCATCCATTTAGCATCTCTTTTTGCTAAATAATCGTTAACAGTAACAACATGTATAGGCTTACTAAACAAAGAAAACAAACAAACTGGTAATGTAGCTATTAAAGTTTTACCCTCTCCTGTAGCAACTTCTATTATTTTATTATCATAAATAGCTATACCAGCTAAAATCTGCACATCAAAATGTCTTAATTTTAAAACGCGTGTAGAAACCTCTCTAACTATAGCGTAAACTAAGGGTAACATATCATTTATTTTTTCTGTATTATCAACTTTTTTTTTTAAAAAAAAGAATTTATTTTTTAACTCTTCATCAGAAAGACTTATCAACTCTTTTTCTATATTATTAACTTCTAATAATAATTTATTATACCTTTTTAAAGTTCTGTCGTTTTTAGAACCAAAAATGGTTTTTAAAATATCAAAAAACATTTATAACATTCCTTATAATACTAATCTGGGGGTTCAAATAAAAAATTATCGCTATCAATATTAAAAAGTGATTCAATATTTTGTAAATAAATATCTTTCAAAAAAGTATAACCGTCTATCATAACAGAATGAAAAAAATTAATATCAAAAACAACAATACTTTTTTTATTTAAAATTTCTAAAAAATAATAAAAAAACACAGTATCAAAAAAATAAAAATATGGATTAATAACATGCAAAATTATCAATCCAAAATTAAAATATAATGTACTTGGACCTACAAAAGGAATCATCATATAAATAAAATCTTTAAATCCAGATAAAAACATAAATATCTGAAAATCAAAACTTCTATAACTTTTACTATTTAATTGAGCAATATCTAAAAAACCTAAAAAACCAAAATAAAAATTTAAAAAAAATCTATATAAACTGTTTGTAATAGAGTTTAAATCTGACTTAAAAAAAAGGAAAAATAAATTATTAACTTCAGACATATTATTTATAAAATTACTTAAACTATTATCTATAAATGATGGACAAACTTTTATGTATATAGTTACACTAGGATTTAAAAAGGATTTATCAAAACCTCTATTAAAAGAATAAATACGTCTGTTTAAAGAATCATCTATTTTAAAATTAGATAGATTTAAAAAACATAAATAAAATAAAACAAAATATAAAAAAATACGCATAAAATGAAAAAATATTATTAAATGTTAATCAAAATTTTATAACAATTTTAACCAAAAAAATCAATAAAAACAAAAAAAATACAAAAAATATAAAAAATATAAAAAATAAGTTATAATAAAATAAAAATAAGGAAAAAATGGAAAATATAATAACAATTTATTTTATTTTTTTATTAAAACTCTTAACATTTATATTATTTATATTATTTATATTAATGTTAATATCATCTTTAATTATTAAAAAACATAATTCATTAATTAATATAAATAATATAAATGATAAATATTATGTATTAACAAAAAATTTCATCAAAAAAACAATAAAAAAATCAGAAATAAAAGATGTTGTAAAAAAAATAGAAAAATCACTGAAAGAAACAAAAAAAAATAAAAAAAATTTAGTTATAATAAATTTTAACGGTGATATAACAGCTAGTGAAATAAACAACTTAAAAGATGTAATATCTTTAATTATACTAAACAAAGAATACATTAACGAAGTAATATTAAAACTAACAAGCAATGGCGGAATTGTAACAAACTACGGGTTAGCGGCAACTCAATTAAAAAGATTAAAAAATGAAAATATTTATTTAACAATATCAATAGATAATATAGCGGCGAGTGGAGGTTATATGATGGCATGCGTGGCAAGCAAAATTATAGCTTCGCCATTTTCAATAATAGGATCGATAGGAGTATTAGGTATAATACCAAACATAAATAAATTGTTAAGTAAAAATAATATAGAAATAGAATACCACACATCAGGTAAATATAAAAAGACTTTAAGTATAATAGGTGAAAACACAGAATTAGGAAGAAAAAAATTCATAGAATCATTAGAAAATACACATAATTTATTCAAAATTTTTATTAAAGAACATAGAGAAAAGATTGACATAGATAATATATCTACAGGCGAATATTGGTACGGCATAGACGCTTTAAAACTAAATTTAATAGATGAAATAAAAACTAGTGATGAATACATTTTAAGTAAAATCAATGATACAAATATATATGAAATAACATTAAATGATAAAAAAAATATTAAAAATATTTTTTTTTAAAAAATAAATTAAAAATGGCTAAACTATATTTTCTAACTTCCACCATGAATGCTGGAAAAACTACTCAATTATTGCAATTTAACTACAATTGTATTAAAAGAAATATAAATTCAATAATTCTAACTGCAATAATAAAAAATAAAAAAATATGTATAAAATCTAGATTAGGATTAAAAAGTTTAGCTATACCTATTAAAAAACACATTAATATATATAAATATATTAAAAAATACACTCATATCTTAAATTATATATTTATAGACGAAGCTCAATTTCTTACAAAAAAACAAGTATTTGAATTGTTAGCTATAGTAGATTATTTAAATATAAATATTATAACATACGGGTTAAAAACAGACTTCAAGCTAAAATTATTTATAGCTAGTAAATATCTAATTTCATTAGCAGATAAAATAATAGATATAGAAAATTTATGCACGTGTGGAAGAAAAGCTATAGCTAATGCAAGAATAAATAAATTTGGAAAAAAATTAATACACGGTAAACAAATAAAATTAAACAAAAAAATATATATACCGACATGTAGATACCATTACTTCAATTTTAAATATAAAAAACAGTGATATATTTATTTAAAAAAATTTAACAAATAATAATTTTTTAATAAAAATTTTATCTCTTAAAACATATTTATTAACCTTTATATCACTTTTAATTTTGTAAAATTCTATAGCTTTAACAGGACAGATGTTAAAACACATAAAACATCCTATGCAACCAGAATCTATAATAAGATAAATATTTTTAATATTTTTAACTATAGAATGCGTTGGGCAACACTTTAAACACATATCACAATAAACGCATAACCTATTTATAAAAAAAATGCTATTCATATAGATTTTAAAATATCATGAACAGAAATTTTTTTATATACATGTGTATATTTTTTTATATAAACATTAATTAATGGTTTTTGTATCAAATTAAAATCAATATGATCTAAATTTAAAATATATGTAAATCTATCCAATAAATCAGGTAAAATAGGCTTAATATAAAACAGTAAAATAACAAATAAATTTAAAGCAGTTGTACAAACAGAATGAGCTCTAGTGACAGAATCGTTTTTTTTAATCAAGATCCACGGTTTTTCTCTATCTAAATAAATATTAATGAAATCAGAATATTTCATAATATTATTAATTATTTTAGAATAATTTCTACACATATACAAACTATTAATATCTTGCCAAAAACTTAAAAATTCTAAAAACATTTTTTCATCTAAAATATTATTTGATAACTTACAATTAAAATTATCAGATATTAATTTTATACACCTACTACCTATATTAACAAATTTAGAAATTAATTCTGAATTTACTTTTTCTACAAAATCTTCTATTTTAAAATCTATATCTAACACAGATTCATTTAATTTAGACGAAAAATAATATCTTATAAAATCAGGTTCATAATAATTTAATAAATCAGATATTTTAAAAAAAGAACCTGCTGATTTAGACATTTTCTTACCATTAATAGTTAAAAAACCATGAACAAATATATCAATTGGTGTAATTAAATTACATCCCTTTAAAAAGGCAGGCCAAAATAATGAATGAAAATAAATAATATCTTTTCCTATAAAATGATATATTTTATATTCTGATTTAAAATCAAAAAAAGATTCGCAATATAAATTATTTTTTAAAAAATAATTATATATAGATGAAAAATAACCTAAAGGCGCATCTAACCATACATAAAAAAATTTTTCATAATTACTAGGTAACTTAAATCCAAAATATGGTAAATCTCTTGATATATTCCAAGAAATTAAATCAGAATTAAACCATTCCAACAACTTATTTGCAACACTTTTTTGCGACAATCTTTCTAACCAATTCAATAAAAAAAATCTAAATTTTTCTAAATTAAAAAAATAATTATTAGAAAGAACTTTACTAGGCTTACATCCACTTAAAATAGAAATAGGATCAATTAAATCTATAGCATCATATCTAAAACTACATTTTTCACAAACATCACCGTATTGATCAGCAGATAAACATTTTGGACATGTACCTTTAATATACCTATCTGGTAAAAAAAATTTATTTTTCTCATCATATAACTGAAGAACAACTTTTTCAAAAATAAAATCATTAAGTTTTAAAAAATAAAAAGTTCTTCTAGAAAAAAACTCATTTTCGTAAGAATGTGTATAATAAAAGCAATCTAAATTAATTTTAACTTTTAATATATCTTTTATATGCGACAATCTATAAAAATTTAATAAAAAACAAATAGATTTTTTTTCATCCATAGCTTTAAGCATAATAGGTGTACCATGACAATCATCTCCAGAAACATATATACAAAAATTATTAATAAGCTTATTATATCTATAAAATACATCTGTTTGTATAAATTCCATAATATGCCCCATATGTAAATCACCATTAGCATATGGTAAAGCAGAAGTCAAAAAAATTTTTTCACTCATAAAAAAAAAAACAATAATACTTTAAATTAATATATAATAAATACAAAAAATAAAGCAATTAATATTTTATTTTTTTTTTATTTTTTAAAAGAGGTATATATTTATGTCAGAAATTATAGAAACAATAGAAAATCAAATAAAAAATAACACAACAATTATATATATAAAAGGAACTCCTAATAATCCAATGTGTGGTTTTTCCGCTCAAGCCATTCACATATTAAATGAATTAAAAATAAATTATGCTTATGTTGATGTGCTGGCAAATCCAGAAATTAGACAAAACTTACCACAATATTCAAATTGGCCAACATTTCCTCAACTTTTTCATAAAGGAAAATTAATAGGTGGAGCTGATATATTAACTGAATTAAATAAAAACAACAAACTTTCTTCAATTTTAAACAAATAATTATTGACAAAAAAAAATTACAAATATAATTTATATATGGGTGCTTAGCTCAGCTGGTAGAGCGCCGCCTTTACACGGCGAGGGTCGTGGGTTCAAGTCCCTCAGTACCCATAGATAAATAAAATGGAGCGGTAGTTCAGCTGGTTAGAACATCGGCCTGTCACGCCGAAGATCACGGGTTCAAATCCCGTCCGCTTCGAAAAAAAACATAAGATGAATAAAAAAAAACTTACAACTTGGATAATAATAATACTTATATCATTAGCATTAGTATTTACAACAATACTTAATCCTTCATCAAAAAAAGAAAATAATTTTAAAAATATAGATTCATTTATACTTACACAAAATGAAATAGATAATATAATTATAAAAGTAAAAAACATTTATCCTAAAACAAAAAATATAAAAAACATAGATACAATATTAGAAAAAAAACTAATAGAACATTTAAAATTAAATATCAAAACAAAAAAATTAGGATTTAAATCTGGTGAAAAAGATATTGTTTTTTTCATTAAAAATGCCAAAGTTTTTAAAAAAAATAATTTATTTTCTAAAGAAAACTATATAAAATATATAGAAAAACAAAAAATAACAGAGCATATAATACAACAAAATATAAAAAAACTATCAGATAATACGAAATTAAATAAAATAATAAAAAACTATTTCAAAATTAAAAATATTATTAAAAATAATAATAACATAGAAAGAATAAAATATAAAAAAATATCAAAAGACACTATAATAAAAAAACTAAAAATCAAAAAAGATTTTATTGATTTTGAAAAAAATGTAGCTAAAAATTATAAAATTCCCAAAATATATAAGATAAACTATTTAAATAGTAAAAAAAATTATAATAAAAAACTGTTTATATCAAATAAAGATGTAAATAAAAGTGTTTTAAAAAAAATACAACATACCTACTCACTTAAAAAAATAAAACAAGATATTAAAAAAGATATATATAAAAAAGATGTAATTAATAAATATAAATACATGAAATCAAAAAAAATAATTAAAAAATACATAAAAAATATAAATTATCAAAAAAAATACATAAAAGAAAAAATAATATTTATATCACCTAAATGTAATAAAAATTATTCTATAACCAATCTTACAAATAATGATATAATAAAAAATAACAATGGTTATTTAATAAAAATAAACACACAAAATAATAATATAAAAATTAAAAAAAAAATAATAAAAACTAAAATTAAATTTATAATAAAAGCCAAAATAATTAACTTAAAAAAAATAATACTTAATAAAAATCAAACATATCTGTAGTATTAATTATTTCATTAATTATTTTTAAAAATTTAATATTATTATACTGTTTTTTTATTATCCATATATATAAATTATTATCTGACTCAAATAAAATATTATAAAAATCATTTTTTAAATCAAGATCTAAATCATAATATCTTTTGTATAAAAAATTCAATAATACTAAATCTAATTCTAACATTCCCCTTCTACAATTCAAAAAAAATAACGAAAACTCTTTTTTATCAAAAATAATCATATAACTTACTTATGTTTCATTAAAGGAAAAAATAAAATTTCTTTAATAGAATAAGAATCTGTAAATAACATAACCACTCTATCTATACCTATACCTTCTCCAGCTGTAGGCGGTAATCCATACATCAAAGAATTAATATAATCTGAATCATATTTTAATTTCACGTCATCATTTTTATCAAGCTGATTCAAAAATCTTTTAGATTGATCATTAGGATCATTCAATTCAGAAAAACCGTTAGCAATCTCTTTTCCACATATATATAACTCAAACCGTTCCACTAAAGATGAATCATCATCTTTTAATCTTGATAATGGAGATATAGACACTGGGTAATACAAAACGAATGTAGGTAATTTTAATTTTTTTTCAACAAAAATATCAAATAATTTAATATGAAAATCGCTAATAGTATAGTTTTCTTCAAACTCTATTTTTTTTTCTATAAAAAAATAACGCAAAAAATCAACATTATTTAAATTAGTTATATTAATTTCTGAATAATGAGAGATAGATTCAAAAAAACTAATCTGATTAAATGTTTTCCTAAAATCTATTAATATATTATCGTATTTAATAATATATCCACCTGTTAAAAAAAAAGCTAAATATCTAAATAATTTTTGAGTCAAAAAAATCAAATCTTTATAATTAGAATATGCTTGATAAAACTCTATCATTGTAAATTCAGGATTATGTTTAATAGAAATTCCCTCATTTCTAAAACTTTTGCCTATCTCAAAAATTTTTTCAAAACCGCCTACTATCAATCTTTTTAAATATAATTCAGGTGATACTCTCAAATATAATTTAGATCCTAAATAGTTATGATAAGTCTCAAATGGCTTAGCATCAGCACCACCTATAATATTTTGCATAACAGGCGTTTCAACTTCTAAATAACCACGTTTATTAAAAAATTTTCGTATTAAATATAAGATCTTTGATCTAATAATAAATTTATGTTTAGATTTATCATTAACTATTAAGTCTAAATATCTATATCTATAACATAATTCTTTATCAATTAAGCCTTCCATTTTATCAGGAAATGTTTTGAAATTTTTAGCTAAAATAGTTAAATCAAAAACTTTAATAGATATTTCGCCACTATTAGTTTTAAATAAATTACCACAAACATATATTAAATCACCTATTTTAATATCAGACACAATCATATCATAACTTATTAATAGATTTAACGAGCTTAAGTACAACTGAATACTTCCAGAAAAATCTTTTAAATTTAAAAAAGTAGCCTTTCCCATGATTCTTTTTCTAAAAATTCTACCACAAATATAAAATTTTTTATTATTCAAAAAATCTTTATCTAACTCTTTTTTATAAAATATGACAAACAAATTACTTATACTAATTCTGTTTTTTATTTTATTTGGATATACACAGTTAAAATTGTTTTCATTTGAATTATTATTTTCCATGATAATACTATTTAAAATAAAATAATGAGTATATAAATGGATCTAAATATCCATTCAAAACTAAATTAATATTATAAAATTCAAATCCAGTTCTTAAATCTTTAATAATACATTTATCAAAAAAATAAGATCGTATTTGATTTCCCCATGATATAGATAACTTACTTTTATCAGACAAGTCCTTGTTTTTTTTTTCTTCTAAAAAATAATATTCTTTAATTTTAGATCGTAGTTGTTTCATAGCTTGAGTTCTGTTTTGATGTTGAGACCTTTCTGATTGACATTGTACAACAAGTTTAGTAGGAAAATGTGTTATTCTAACTGCAGAATCTGTTGTATTAACATGTTGCCCTCCAGCGCCTCCAGCTCTAAATGTTTCTATTTTTATATCACAATCTAAAATTTTAATACTAGTATCAACGTCTAAAACAGGATAAACAAAAACAGACGCAAACGAAGTATGTCGTTTATTACTTGAATCAAATGGTGATTTTCTAACTAATCTATGAATTCCAGTTTCACATTTTAAAAAACCAAAAGCGTATTTTCCAACTACCTTTATAGAAACACTTTTTATACCAGCTACATCTCCGTAAGTTATAGAGTTTATAATATAAAAAAATCCACTTTTATTAAGCCAAGATGTATACATTTTAAATAAAATAGATACCCAGTCTTGCGCATCAACTCCGCCAGAACCAGCATTAATCTCAAAAAAAACATCCATACAATCTTTTTTAGATTTAAAAACAATATCTTTTTCAAAATTTAAAAAATCTAATTCCATTTTTTTAAAATCAATAAATAACTTATTCAACAGTTCAATATCATCATCAATCTTTAATAAATTATATAAATCAATAAGATCTTTGATCTCAGTAACAAAATAATTACATTTATTCACTATTTTTAATAAAGATGATCTTTCAATTATTTTTTCATCATACTCTGAAAAATTATTACATACATAATTTTCATTATCAAGTAAAAAATTAATTTCATTTATACGAATCAATAATTTATCATAATCAAAGATACACCATTAATTTCTTCAACCGACCTTCTAAAATCAGAATATCATCAATAAAAACATAATTTTGCATATAATTATATTAATCAATAAATTAATCTATCTTTCAATAATTTACTACTCTGAGATAATACATTTAAATTTAAATCAGAAAATTTTATTATTTTGCCACCATATAAATTTAAAAACTTGACAGCAGATTCATAGTCACTAAATGGAACGTATGTCAACCCCATAGCACCATCTTTAATACTATCTATAACATAAATAGCTTCAGAAGCTAAAATCCATTTATCAATATAAGACCCCCATTCTATATTAGAAAAATCTTGAACGTAAAAAGCTAAAACTTGTTTTTCTTTAACTTTATCAAAAATATCATAAAAACCTTCTCTAACTTCGCAATAAAAAGAACGTTTACCATTTTTCCACAATATTTGAGCTTTTGGACCATTATAATTAACGACAATCATACTGTCACTAACACAAATCTCATCTTTAGTTAAATTATGTGGTACAATGATATCATTTTTTTTATCTAAAAAAAAATAATAAAATAAAATAAAAAATAGAATTAAAACAATAAAATAAAAATATCTCATATATCTTTAATACCATCATTTAATATTTTTTTACATTTATCATACAAATTATTATAAGTATTATAAATTAATAAAGCATAATCAAAATCTTTTTGTGTTACGATTAAACCATTAACATTAGTGCCTATTAACATCTTAATTTTTTCTGGCTCATCAGTATTATAAATGCTTCTAATATTTTTTTTTATATTTAAAACTTCTTCAAAAGCTATTAAAGTATCTCTAATTACCTTATTTTCTTTCATTTCAGAACTAAAATATTTATACGCTTTACTTTTTAAAAAAATATCATTTTCAGAAACCATATAAACCTTATATTTTTTTTTTAAAATAAAAAAATAAAAAAATAAAAAAAATTAACAAAAACCATAAAAATATATATATAAACAAATAAGTAATATCAAAAAAATTTCCATTTATACCAAATAAATCATTAGCATCATTTGGTATGAAAAAAAATATTGACATTAACCTAAATAGTTCAGCTGGATTAAAAAATAATAAAAAACTCAAAATAAAATTAGAAATATAACCATAAAATAAAACTACAAAAAAAGTAAAAATAATATCATAAACAAAAACAAAAAATAACCAAATAAAAATACTTAATAAAATAACAAATGTTCTATCTCTAGATGAATTAGATACATACAACGCAAAATAATTAAATATAAAACTTAACCATATAGAAATCAATATAAATTTAAGCAGAACAAGAATTTTAATCCCCAAAAAATAAAGATAAAAAGATACAGGCAAAAAACCTAATAAAAAAGATAGAGTAAATACAATCCAATTTCCAAGAAGTTTTCCCATTAAAACTTCTAATATTGTAACTCTATAAGATAAAATAAGATCTAATACTCCAGATTCTCTTTCTGACAAAATAGCATCATACGATAATATAAAAGAAAACAAAGGAATAAGATACATTTGTAAATGTATTATTGATAAAGCCAAGGATCTTATATCTGTTTGAGAATGATCTCCAGAAATTATTTCTCCAAAATAAATTATAATAAAATTCAAAAAACAAAAGATAATAGACGAAAGTAAAAACCAATAATTTTTAAAATTCGAAATAAATTCTTTTTTTGATATTACGTAAACATTATTAATATTCATGATAAACTTAACAATATATCCTCTAAAATTTTATTATCAATTCTAATATCTCTTATAGATAATTGATTATCTAACAGAAATAAAATTAAATCTAAAATAAACTTATTATTTGCTCTTCCATATAAAATATTACCGATAATATTAATATTCGGAAATTTATTATTCAATAAAGATAAACTTATTTTATCTAAATAATCAACTCTTATATAAAGTTCTTTAAATAAAACATTATCTTCAGAATCAAGAGCGTTAATATCAAACTCTTTTATAATAACACCATTAGAAAGAATAAGCACATTATCTACATTACCATATATCTCTGTTAAATGATGACTCGATAATAAAACTATTGAACCATTATCAGCTAATTTACGCAAAATACTGTAAAACATAGTTATACTACCACAATCAAACCCATTAGATGGCTCATCAAATAAAATAATTTTAGGCTTACCTAAAATAGCTTGTGCTAAATTCAATCTTTGTTTCATACCCTTAGATAAAGCTTTAACTTTTTTATTTGCATGTTCTAATAAAAAAACAGTATTTAAAACTTCATCAAAATTAATATCTTTACATCCCTTTAATTCAGAAAAAAAATGCAAGACATCTTTAACACACATATCTTTATACAATTGTAAGAATTCAGGCATAAAACCTAAATCTTTTTTATAAAATAAAATAGTATCATCAGTTATATTAATATTATTATAAAAAAATAAACCAGAACTAGGTTTACACAATCCAGTTAAAATTTTAAATAGTGTAGTTTTGCCCGAACCATTTATACCTAGTAAAGCTGTTATTTTACCACCTAAAATTTTAGCATTTAATTTTTTTAAAATAAAAACATTTTGTTTATAAAAAAAATCAATATTTTTTAATTCTATAAAATTATTATTTACCATATTATTGGTCTCATTAAAGGATAATTATCTATAATAGAAAATTTTCTAAAAGAAGGAAATTGATTTTCTATTTTCTGCAACAAAACTAAAGCTGGGCTATTAAACATAATTTTTAAAATTGGATATGACGAAACAATCCAATCACTTATATTTGTGACATAAAATTTTTTATCACCAATACCATCAAAATTTAAATCCCAACCTACATAATGTGACCAAAAATTACCTATATTATTAGAATTCCATATAATTTTTCTATTATCTAAAAATTGAATTTGTAAGTTATTACTTATAAAATTATTATCATATACTAAATTATCATCACTACCACTATATACTTTTATACCAACCAAATTTTTTATAATATCATTATTTATAATATCATTAAAATAACTATCACCTAATAAAACTCCATCTCTATTATAAAGTGATTTATTTTTTAATATTCTACTATACAAAACATCTCTAAAAAATAATCCATGCGTAACATTAGAATAAGCAAAATTATTTATTAAATCTACATATTTTGAATACATTATAGCGATACCTATCATAGAATTGGAAACTATATTAGATAAAACATTACATTTGTTACTAAACATATAATGTATTCCAAACCTAACATTTGTAAAAATATTTCTATTAATAGAAACTTCGTTAGAATTAGTTATATAAACTCCATCTCTACCATTTATTATAAAATTATCTGCTACAATAGAATTACTGTTCCGATATAAATGTAATGTATTGCCTCTATCAGATAAAATACTATCAAATGCTCCTACAAAAATATTATTCAAAAAATAATTACATGCTGATTCATTTGACCACAAAGAAAATCCACATTCAGAAAAAAAATTATTAATAATATTAACATTACTACCATTTATAAAAATGCATGAATCAGATACAGACATATCCTTTCCACTATTATAAAAAGAAATACCTTTAATATTAACGTTAGAACTCTCAATAGTGAGAATATTTCCAATACCGCAAGAAGTTAAAACAACATTACCATCAGAAATTAAATTTATTGATTTATTGACTACAAAATTTCCTACATACACGCCAGATTTTAAAAAAATATAATCACCATTTTTAGAACTACTTAAAGCTAATGCTAAATCATTAGAATTATAAACATCTTTATAAGAATTAGCATTTACATTTAAAAATATAAAAAAAATGATCAAAACTAAAACTTTTGCCATACACCAATCTCATATTTTTCCCAAACTTTCCTACTAATAAGTGGCGGACAAACTTTATTATTATACATATTATTAACGCAAGTAAAACAGCCAAAACATTCTTTAGGATCTATTTTTCCGTATTCATTAATAGCTTTAGAATTACATGTAATATTACATTTTTTACAAAAACCACAAGACTTTCTTCGTTTCAACCTGAATATAGTAAAAAAAGATAATGCAGATAAAAATGCGCCTAAAGGGCACAAAATTCTACAAAAAAATCTATACATAAAAATACTTAATATCAACAAAAAAATAGTATAAAAAGATACTAATTTTGGCCTATTAAATATTCCTACACTCCAAATTGTCTTAAACGGCTCTATTTCCGAATATAATTCAGCTTTAGCAACACCATAAAATATAGCAATAAATAACAAAAAAAATAATATAAAATATCTTAAATACCGTACTTTATTAAAAATAACAACATTAAACTCAAAACTATGATCATTAAAAATAAGTGACCTTATTTTAAATAAAATCTCTTGCAAAGCGCCAAAAGGGCAAATCCAACCACAAAAAAAAGATTTTCCCCATAAAAATATTGTGAATAAAATCATTATCCATCCAACACATAAATAAGGGTCCCATAAAAAAGTCTCTAATTTTTTAATAGCATACAAATTAACTATAGAGGGTTGCCCATGTAATAAAACACCTATTATATACACATCTAATAACAAAACAAAATTATAAATAACAGATAAATAAAAATTATTTTTAGAAATAAAATCTCTAAAAATAAAAACACATATAACAAAAACCCATAAACAAAATAATAAAGATATATTAAAAAATTTATATTTCCATTGTTCTACAATTTTACTATCATTCTTAATTAAAAAAATATCCGGAGTTTTATACGTTATAGAAAATGTCTTATAATCTAATAATAAAATCAAATTCCATGGTTTCCAAGGTTTATATTTATTATTATTAACTATAAAAATTCCACTTTCTCTATAATCATCAATATCAACTAAATTTAAATCATAGACATTTTTAAAATCACTATCTCTAAAAGTAAACATGTTTCCATCTTGTTCTATTCTAAATCTATCAAAAATGCCACCTCTGACAAAACCACTACCTTTGAAGCTCCAAGTTCCATTATTTAATATAATAATAGCAGGCTTACCATCTGTGTCATTAAATAAATCATTATAATAATTAAGGCCAAGAATATTTATTCCTATAGAATTGTGAGTTAAATCTGCAAAATAAATATCTACAAGCAGATCAGAAAAATTTTCATTAACAACGTTTAAAAATTGATCTAAGCAATAATGTCTAATTGCTTTATTTTTAATTAAGTCATCCCATGAATATTTCTTAAATTTATTATTAAAAGCACCATCAGAAATAGATTTTTCTATAATTCCAAATTTAACGGCAATTTCTCTAGAAGATTCTAAAACTGTTTCTTGCAAAATTAATGACGTAACTGTAGCTCCAGCTATTATAGGAATACTAATTCCGCCAGTTATATCTTCGCCTATTACTATTTTATCTGATACATTTTTATCTTTATAAAATGAAACGGCTTCTAATAGTTTTTCAATAGGAATACCAGTTAATAAAATTGGCTCACTATGTTTAACTAATTTCAACTCATTAATAATTCCATTTATAGATAATGATATTAATATTTCTAACGGTTTTCCGGAATACGCTACTACACTAACAATATCCGTTGTATAAAACAAATAGCTAATAAGTTTATCTTCTCCATGATTATCTTTTGCAAATAATTCTAAAACTCTATTATCTTTATTACTAACTAAAAATTTTTCATTATTTTTGACTATAAAATTACAACTTCTTTCCACACAAGAAATTAAATCATTATTTAAAGACAAATATCCAGCCTGAACACAGCAAAATATATACAAACTTAATAGCGATGAAATGAACCTTATTTTTAAAATAAGGTTCAAAATTTTATTAATGAAAGAAAAAAAATTCATCTTAATGAACTAATAATCTTCCCCTCATTTCTAAATGTAACGCATGACAAAACCATGTGCAATAATACCAAAAAACTCCTCTTCTAGTAGCTTTAAATGTAACTGAAGCAGTTTCACCTGGAGAAACTCCAAAATTTAGATTATGTTCGCTTAAACAAAAACCATGAGTTAAATCATCAACTTTATCTAAATTTGTTTGAATAATTGTAACTTCGTCGCCTAAATTAACATCTATAACTTTCAATCCATAATTTGGAGCTATGCTAGACATAACAGCAAAAACTTTATCATCTTTTCTTATAATTTTATTAGCTCCAAAATCCAATCCAAGATCTTGAACCAATTTACGTTCATAAGCAAATTTTCTATCATTTATATTCCACATTTTAACTGCTTTTATTAAAGCTCTATTGACTATTAAAGCATCATGCGGTTCAGGAGCAACAGGACCATCATGTAATAATTTCATCTTACCTTCTGATATACCTATTAATTGATCATTATCAGGAAAAGATGGACCTACAGGTAAAAATCTATCCTTAGAAAATTTATTTAAAGACACTACGTAATTACCATCAGCATCTTTAGTTTCACTCATAGAAGCATTTATGTGTCCAGGCTGATAATGTACATCTAATTTTTGTACTAAATAATCTTTATCACCTTTTATAGCTTTTTCTATATTCCACATACAAACCATAGAATCCAAAAATAAAGTAGTATACGCATTTCCCCTACCATCAAAAGCGGTATGTAATGGACCTAAACCTAATTCAGGTTCTGCTAACACACATTCTTTAGGTAAAATTTTTCCAGAAAAAGCATCTGCTATTTTTTCAATAGATATAATAGATGCTGTTGGAGACAATTTACCTGAACATATAGCATACTTACCATCAGGTGATATATTAACACCATGTGGATTTTTAGGTACAGGTATATATAAAACATAAGGATTTTTTCCTCTACCATCAATTATAGGTGCATCTGACTCTTTAAATTTAATACCTTTACCTTGAGCTACAGCTTCTTCAATTTTTTCTAAATTAAAAACAGTTAAATGATCTCTATCCGCTGACATCATATCTTCTAACAAAACACCTTCTTCAGAATTATAACATGTCCCCATAGAATATCTTCCTTGATAATCCGTAGCACATAGATCTAAATTACCATCTATCATAACCTGCCATCTTACTTTCATTGTCTTAGCATCTACGCATGTGTGCAAAGCAACATATTTATCAGGATTTTCTATATCTCTTCCATCATTAGGTAAAGGAATCGCAAATTCACTATTACAAAAAACTGCATCTAATTTATGTCTAGATGTAAATAATCCATGAGTGCCTTGAGCATAAGGTATCTTAGTTATAGCATCTGTTTCCATAACATCTAATCTAAATCTAGCAATTCTTGCTGTTGATTTATCATTAATAAAACCAAATTTACCATCATAAGTACCATTACTATAAGATAGATGAACATGATGTGTATCACCTACAGTATACCCTTTCAATATTTGTTTGCTATAATTAGTAATACCCCAACCACCAGTACAATCATAATTAAAACATGGTATTAATTTAAGCTCTCTCATTGATGGTACTGCTAATACTCTTATTTCTCCAGATTGACCTGCAGACCAAAAACCATAATATTTATCTAACTCTCCAGGATGCACAACATGATTAATAACTTTTTTCTTACTTGTTGCTTTAACAATATTCATAGCTCCAGAAGAAAAATAAATAGCGGCAGCAGCAACGCTGACACCTAAAGTTTTTCTAATAAAATCTCGTCTATCTTTTGACATAACTAAATTATTTTTATTCATTTACTTTCTCCAATAAAATACTTAATATAAAATATATTAAATATATTTAATATTAGTGTTTATATAATACACAATTTTTTGAAAAACTTTAAGATTTAAAAAAAAAATATATGAAAAAAAATAATAAAATAATAATTTTAAGTAAAAATGAAAACTTAATAAATTCTATAATTAAAGAGAATAAAATAAAGCCAATTTTAATAAATGAACATATTTATAACTTAGAAGAAAGTAAAAAAAAAAATAACATACCAATATATCCAATAAAATTAACAAAAAGCTTTAATAATAATGAAAAAATGTTATTTTCATATATAATAAAAAAATACTTAAATATTAGATCTAGAATAATAATAGATACAGAAGAACCTAAAAATGCTCAACCATTTGAAAATACAAATATTACAAACATAACAGAGTTAGTTAATAACGATATAAACTATATATTATCTTTATTGAAAATTTTAAATAATTCAGAAAATGAAATAAGATTAATATTTTTAATACATAAAGAAAAAAAAACTCAAAATAATTTTTTTACAGTAAAAAATTGTATAAATAAATTTATAATTGAATTTATGAAAAATGAAAATAATAATAAAAATATTTATATAAATTGCATCTCAACAGAAAATATAAATTTAAATTACAAAAATCAAATTTATCCATTTAAAAATAAAATAAAATTAAAAGATATATCAATGTTAACAAAAGCTTGCGATTTTATAATTAAAAGAAATATAAAAAACAAACTAATAATAGTTTAAAATAGCCTCATATTTTTACAAAAACTCGCATAATAGCACTTCTAGACGAATAATTGAAATTTAACTCTTGTATAGATGGCTTGATAAAACTAACAAAAGATTTTAAGACTAAAGAATTATTTTTAAAAAAATTTTTTACAATTTTATCTTCTATGGAATTAAAACTAATTAATAATAAAACTCCAGAAGATTTCAAAGCATTAAAAATATTTTTTAAAAAAGAAAATAATACAAACATGTCATTATTTATAAAAATTCTAATAGCTTGATAAACTTTATTAAAATAAATAATATATTTTTTATTAAACTTGCACGCTTTTAATAAAATATTAAAAAAATCACTAGATGTTCTTATTCTATTTTTTTTTCTAAAAAATAAGATCTCATTAACTATATGAGTGGAAAGTGTATTATTATTTATAAAACTAAAAACAACAAATAATTCGTCTAAACTAGCAAAATTAAACCAATCTACAGCTCTAGTTTTTTGAAAAAAATCTAAACGCATATCTAAAAAACCATTTGTATTAAAACCAAACCCTCTATTTAAATCTAATAACTGATAATTAGATACACCTAAATCTACCAAAACTCCGTCTATAATACCAAAAAATTTATTATCATTAATTATAAATAAAACTTTATCAAAAGAGCATTTATAAAAAACAATTTTTTTATTAGTAATAAAAAATTTATTACCAAATTTCAAAAAATTTGATAAATCTTTATCTATTAAATTAAAAATAGCGCGCTTATTTAAAAATTTAGATATGCCTAAAGAATGGCCTCCAACTCCTAAAGTGCAATCAAAATAAATGCCATTAGATAAAATATCTAAATTTTTCAAAACTTCATTTAACATTACAGGAATATGCATAAATTTAATAAAAATACTTTAAATAAAAAATAATATAAATAATAAATAAAAAAATAAAAGATAAATATAGAATATTAAATATATCAATGACTATACTTAAGCTAACTAAATATTTTTTTTTAATTAAAAAAAATAATAAAAAAAAATCTAAAACGGAAATAATTAAAAAAATATTTACTATATTCAAAAAAAAAAACAACTTCAATTTAAAAAAATAAACACATTAATACTATAAACTAAATAATTCCTTTTCTTTTTTTTTAAAAGCTGAATCAACATTATCTATATATAAATCAAAAACATTTTGCAATTTTAAAAAAAATTTTTTTTCATCATCTTCAGACACTTTATTTGATTTTAAAAAATTTTTAACATCATTATTTATATTTTTTCTAATATTTCTCATAGAAACCTTTGTGTCTTCAGATAATTGCTTAGCTTTTTTTAAAAAAAAATGCCTACGCTCTGTAGTAACAACAGGAAAAATTAATTTTATGTAATCACTAACAACTATTGGAGTTAAATCCATTTTTAACTTGATAATTTCATTACATATTAAATTTATATGATGTTTATCAAAAGGTTTAATTAAAACAGTGTTTCCATGCTCAATACTAATAACAGATATATGATCCAAAAAAAGTTTATTACCATTATGTAATATAAATATAGACCTAATTAAAGAAATATTAATTTTATTTAAAACTATTTTAGAAAAATCAATTTTTAATATGTCTATACTTTTTTTTAATTTATCTTCCATATTAACTAAAAAACTAACCAACATAACTAACTCAATTTTGACCTAAACAAAACATTTTAAAAGTAATTATATCAATTTCAGAATTAATTAATTGATTAATTGTTTTTTTATTATCTTTAACAAAATTTTGTTCTAACAAAACATTTTCAGTAAAAAATTTATTCATTTGTCCTTCTACCATTTTAGATAATAAAATATCGTCTTTTTCTGGATATTTATTTTTTAACTTATCAAAATAAATTTGCTTTTCAGACATTAATGTGTCTGATAACACATCAGACTTTTTAATATATTTAGGTTTCATAGAAGCTATTTGAATTAAAACATCTTTAGCTAAAATACTATCATCTTTATTAATATTTAAAATAACTCCAAGTTTATTATCAAAATGTAAATATCCAAATATAAATCCATTATCAGAATACATCTTAAAAACTCTTTTTAAAACTAAATTCTCTCTAAACCTAGATACTAAATTTATTTTCAATTCGTTTAAGTCTTTAGATAAAAAAATCTCATTCTCACTTAAATAAAAATTTTTTAAAAAAAAATCATCAGAAATATAATACTCACATACTTTATTGCAAAAATTCAAAAAATCATCAGATTTAGCAACAAAATCAGTTTCACAATTTACTTCAATAATAACTCCAGATTTTTTACTTTCACAAACTAAAAATGATATAACTCCATTATTAGTTTGCCTTACAGATTTATTTTCAACAATTGATGCACCATGTTTTCTTAAATAAACTACAGCTAAATCAATATCATTATTTGATTCTATTAAAGCTTTCTTACAATCAATTATGCTTATTCCAGTAAGATCTCTTAATTTTTTAACATTATCAAAGAAATTAGACATACGCAAACCTTAAATTTTCTTATTTAAAATAATAAAGTTATAAAAAGTTTCCAAATAAAATTTTATAGAATCTGTTGAATCATCATTACCTGGTATAACATAAGTAACTAAATCAGGATTACTATTTGTATCTACAATGCCTACAACGGGAATTGATAATCTATTAGCTTCTAATAATGCTATAGATTCATAATTAACATCAATTATAAATAAAGCATCTGGTAATTTATCCATATGCCTAATACCTTCTAAACTTAATTTAAGCTTATTCAATTTTCTATTCAATATTAATGCTTCTTTTTTAGTAAATTTGTTATCACTATTAGAACTTAACTTAATTTCTAATTCTTTTAATTTATCTATAGAATTCTTAATAGTTTTGTAATTTGTTAACAAGCCTCCTAACCAACGAAAATTAACATAAGGCATGTTCATTTTTTCAGCATATTCCTTTATTAATTTCCTTGCCTGTTTTTTTGTACCAACAAATAAAACAACGCCATTATTTGTTATAATATTATTAACAAAAAGCAATGCATCATTTAACATCTTTAACGTTAAATCTAAGTTTATTATACTAATCTTATTATTCATACAATAAATATATTTAAACATTTTAGGTGAAACAAAACGTTTTAAATGCCCAAAATGAACTTTTGAATTAAATAAATCTGATATAGGAATATTATGCATAAAAAATCCTTAATAAAAAACAAATTTTTCTTTTTCATGATATTATAATACAAGAAAAAAATAAAAAAGTGAATTTAAAAATGAACTATTATATCAAAAAAAAAAAAGAAATAGAAAAAATTAAAGTAGCATGTAAATTAGCAGCTAAAGTTATAGAAATGATAGAAATATATATGATCGAAGGAATAACAACAAATAAAATTAATAACGTTTGTCATAAATATATAACAAAAGAATTAAAAGCTTATCCTGCATCATTAAACTACAAAGGTTTTCCAAAATCTGTATGTATATCAGTAAATGACGAAGTATGTCACGGAATACCAAGTGAAAAAATTTTAAAGAACGGCGATATACTAAATATAGATGTAACTATAATGAAAGATGGTTATTATGGTGATACAAGTAAAATGTTTCATATCGGTAATATTTCTAATGAAAAAAAAAATTTAATAAAAATCACAAAAGAATGTTTATACAACGCAATAAAAAAAATAAAACATCAAGAAAATATAAATATAATAGGTAAAACAATAGAAAATAATGCAAAAAAAAACAACTATAAAGTAATTAAACAATATTGTGGACATGGAATAGGAAAAAATTTACATGAAGATCCGTATATATTACATTACAAAAATTATAAAAATAAAATAAAAATGTTAAACGGAATGATATTCACTATTGAACCTATATTAACACCAGGTGATGGAAAAACATTTATATCAAAAGATGGATGGACGGTACTAACAAAAGACAAAACATTATCTGCTCAATGGGAACATACGATATTGGTAACAGAAAAAAATTATGAAATACTAACACTAAGAAAAAATGAAATTTTTTATTAGGAGACTAAAATGAATAAAAATCCAATAACGCAAGAGGGGTTTGAAAAACTAAAACAAACTTTAATTTATCTAAAAACGGTAGATAGAATAAAAATAATAAATGACATAAAAACAGCAAGAGAATACGGAGATTTAAAAGAAAATGCAGAATACCACGCGGCAAAAGAAGCACAATATATACTAGAAAAAAAAATAAAAGAAATTGAAAACAAAATAATAAACGCACAAATCATAAATGGTTCGGAAATAAAAGAAGAAAATAAAATATTTTTCGGTTCTACTATAGAATTAATAAATATTAGTACTAACAAAAAATATAAATATAAAATAGTAGGTGAAGATGAAGCTGATATAAAAAATAATAAAATATCTATAAAGTCTCCTTTAGCAAAAGCTTTATTACAAAAATCAAAAAACGATACTATAGAACTTATTTTACCTCATGGTGAAATAAAATACAAAATTATAGCAATAAGTAATAATTAAATAAAATAATTTTATTAAAGATTATAAATATGATAAAATTCAATACCAAATAATCAAAGGAGAATATTTTGAATAAAACATTAAAAAATATATTACTTTGGACAATAATTGGCATTATAATTATATTTGTATTTAATAATTTCGGACAAAATTATACAAATAATAAAAAAATAACATATTCCCAATTTATAGAAAAAATACAAAATGGCGAAATAAAGCAGATAATGATAGATAAACAATTAATAGAAGGAATAAGCAAAAACGATGAATATTTTTCAACATATGCTCCAACATTATTAGATCAATATACTATAGATGAAGAATGGATAAATAAATATAATATCAATATAAAAAGCAAACAACCCGAACAACAAAGTGTTTTATTGCACATATTTATAAGCTGGTTTCCTATCATAATATTTATTGCAATCTGGATATTTTTTATGCGACAATTGCAAGGCGGTGGTAAAGGAGCAATGTCATTTGGTAAAAGCAAGGCTAGATTAATAAGCGAAGAAAAAATTAAAATAACATTTAAAGATGTGGCTGGGGTAGATGAAGCAAAAGAAGAAACATATGAATTAATAGAATTTTTAAAAAATCCATCAAAATTTTATAATTTAGGCGGAAAAATTCCAAAAGGAATTTTATTGATAGGCCCTCCAGGAACAGGCAAAACTTTATTAGCAAAAGCTATAGCTGGCGAAGCTAAAGTACCATTTTTTACAATTTCTGGATCAGATTTTGTAGAAATGTTTGTAGGAGTAGGTGCATCTAGAGTACGTGACATGTTTGAACAAGCTAAAAAACATTCACCATGTATAATTTTTATCGATGAAATAGATGCTGTAGGTAGACACAGGGGAGCTGGGTTAGGCGGTGGTCATGATGAAAGAGAGCAAACATTAAATCAATTATTAGTAGAAATGGATGGGTTTTCTGAAAATACAGGTATAATAATAATAGCCGCAACAAACAGACCTGACGTTCTAGATCCTGCATTATTAAGACCAGGCAGGTTTGATAGACAAATATCGGTTAACTTACCAGATCTCAAAGGAAGAGTAGAAATATTAAAAGTACATATTAAAAAAGTGCCAATAGATAAAGATGTTAACATAGAATTAATAGCTAGAGGCACACCTGGCTTTTCTGGCGCAGATTTAGCTAATTTAATAAATGAAGCTACATTATATACAGCAAAAGTAAACAAAACTCTTATAAACATGGAAGCTCTAGAAAAAGCTAAAGATAAAATATTAATGGGCGTAGAAAAAAAATCATTAATGATAACAGAGGAAGAAAAAAAAATAATAGCTTATCATGAAGCTGGACATACAATAGTTGGACTTTTAAGCCCAGAACATGATCCTGTTTATAAAGTAACAATAATACCACGAACAATGGCTCTTGGCGTAACTATTTTTTTACCTAAAAATGATAAATATCTACATAATAAAACTCAATTAGAAAGTCAAGTAACAAGCTTGTTTGGTGGACGAGTAGCTGAAGAACTAATCTATGGTAAAGAAAAAATAACAACAGGCGCAGCTAACGATATAAAACACGCAACAGATATTTCAAGAAAAATGGTAGTAAAATGGGGATTATCAGATAAGATAGGCCCAATAAATTTATTTGAAAATGATGAAGAAGTTTTTTTAGGACATCAAATAACTAGACATAAAAATATATCTGAAGATACAGTAAAACTTATAGACAAAGAAATAAAAAATATAATAACATTAGCTTATTTTAGAGCAACCAAAATATTAACAGATAACATAGATAAACTACACATAATGGCAGATGCGTTAATAAAATATGAAACTATTAATGTAAACCAAATATTAGATATTATGAGTGGAAACGATCTAAATAAAAAAAAGGATTAATTTAAAAACATGCTTAATTTTTTATTAATTTTTCATATAATTATATCATGCTTATTAATTATATTTATATTACTTAATAAAGGGAAGGGTTCTGAAATAGGAGCAACATTTAATAGCAATGTAGATTTTATGAGCTCTAAAGAATCAAATTCTTTAATTAAAAAAATAATAATAACACTTACAATAATATTATTAATATCTATAACATTAATAAATATAACAAATAACAAACAAAAAACTAACCAAGAAAAAGCAATAGTAAAAATAATAGAAAAATAAACGCCGGTGTGGTGAAATTGGTATACACGCTGTCTTGAGGTGGCAGTGGCTAAAGCCATGCCGGTTCAAATCCGGCCACCGGTAAAAAAAAATGAAAACAGAAGAAATAAAAAAAAGCTTTATTAATTTTTTCGAAAAAAATGAATATAAAGAATTAAAACCATCACCGTTAGTAATGGAAAATGATAAATCATTACTATTCACAAATTCAGGTATGGTACAATTCAAAAATATATTCTTAGGGCTAGAAAAAAGTTTATATCCTAAAGTAACTACAATTCAACCGTGCATAAGATTAGGTGGTAAACATAACGATTTAGATAATATAGGTAAAACAAATCATCACAACACATCATTTGAAATGTTAGGAAATTTTGGATTTGGGACAGTATCAAAAGAAGAAGCAATACATCTTGCAATAACATTTTTAATTGATGTTATTAATTTAGATAAAAATAAATTATTTATAACAATAAATAAAGATGATAATGAAGTATTATCTATATGGTTAAAATATATTAATAAAGAAAAAATTATTTTCGGGGATAATAATACAAACTTTTGGCAAATGGCTGAAAATGGCCCGTGCGGATATTGTAGTGAAATATTTTATAACATAGATTCAGAAACACAAAATTTATTAGAAATATGGAATTTAGTATTTATAACTTTCAACAAAGAATACGGAAAACTAAAAAAATTAAATACAATAAATATAGATACTGGTATGGGATTAGAAAGAATTGCTTCTGTAAAACAAAACGTATTTGATAGTTTTAAAATAGATATTTTTTCAGAAAAAATAAAAAAAATAATAGATGCTTTTAATATAAATATTGATAATAATAATCAAAATATACGTATAATAACAGATCATATTAGGACTTCAATACTATTATTAAATGAAAATATAATGCCATCAAATGATGGTAGGGGATATATACTAAAAAAACTTTTACGAAGATCAATAATAAAAAAACAAGAAATAAAAACAAAAACAAGTTTATCAACCTTAGTAGATATTTTTAAAAATAAATATGATACTAACGAAACTATAAATTTTAAAAAAAATATAATAGAAAATGAAGAACTAAAATTTGAAACTACATTAAAAAATGGAAAAAATTTCATTAAAAAAATAATTCAAAAAGAAAAAACAATTTCAGGAAAAACATTATTTATATTATATGATACATATGGCATACCTATAGACGTAATAGATAATATAACACGAGAATCAAACATAAAACTAGAATTGAACGATTTTAAAAAAGAATTAGAAAAAAATATTAAAATAAATAAAATAAATTCAAAAAAACGCATTGATAACATAGAATACATAAAAAATATAGATAAAACAGTCTTCTTAGGATATGATACCTATAAAATAGAGACAATACTATTAAAAATAATAATTGATAAAAAAGAAGTTAACGAAATATCGTACAACGAAAAAGGTATATTAATAACTAAAGATACTACTTTTTATTCAGAAAAAGGTGGGCAAATAGGTGATTCAGGAAAAATATTTTATTTAGAAAATTTGTTTGAAGTTGAAGAAACAAAAGAAATAAATGAAATATATTTACATTACGGCGTTATGAAACACGGCAAACTAACAATAGGACACAATGTAACTACACATATAAATGAAGAAAAAAGAAGTTTTATAGCAAAAAATCATTCAGCAACTCATTTACTACACGCAGCATTAAAAAAAATATTAGGCAATCACATTAAACAAGCAGGTTCTCTGATTAATGAAAATTATTTAAGGTTTGACTTTATACATTTTAAAAATTTATCACTAAACGAAAAAAATGCTATAGAAAAAACAGTAAATGATCAAATACAAAAAAATTTAAAAGTAACAACACATATTAATACTACAAATAAAGAAAAAAATAAATTTAATAAAATAAAAGATAGAAAAATAATTATAGATAAAAACACATCAGAAGAACTATGCGCTGGCACACATGTTAAACACACCTCGGAAATAGGTTTGTTTAAAATAACAAAAGAATTTGGTATTGGAAATAATGCAAGAAGAATAGAGGCAATAACAAATTATAAAATAATAGAAATATTAAATTTAAATGAAATTATAATAGACAATGTTGCTAGAATTTTAAAAACACAAAAAGATTCAATAATAGATAAAACAGAAAAAATAATACAAAAGCAAAAAAATTTAGAAGATGAAAATAAAAAATTAATATTAGAGAATATAAAAATACAACTAGAAAATAATAAAATATTAACAAAAAATAATTTTAATATAATTAAATTAAATAAAGATCTTGATAAAACAATAGATTTAAATAAAATAACATCCACATTTAAAAACTCAATAATAACAAACATCTTTAAATATAAAGAAAAAACTATTGTAAAAATAATACTAACAAATGATATAAAAAATATAACAGCTTTAGATATATTAAAAGATTTAAAAACAAAATTTGATTTTAAAGGAAATGGAAATAAAAAAATTGTGAATGGAATTATATACAACCACATAAACAATAATGAAATAATAGATCATATACAGCTATATTTAGAAAATTATACAAGATAAAAATGAGGATAATATGTTAATATTAACACGAAAAATAGGAGAGTCGTTAATGATATATGATAATATAACTGTAACTGTATTAGGTGTAAAAGGTACTCAAGTAAGATTAGGCGTAGATGCTCCAAGAAATGTAATAGTACATAGAGAAGAAATATTCAAAAAATTAAAAACTGAACAAGAAAAAAAATAAAATCATAATAAAAATAAATACACCTTAGAACACATTATATTTAAGAAAATTAAAAAATATACGAAATTTTTATATCTAAAATTTCTTTATATTTTTTTAATTCTATAATTAAATTATCATGCGGAGACACACAAAAGTAAACAAGCGATTTAATAGAAACCCATTCACCGTGAATAAAATATAACAACCTAACTTTTGTTAAACTATTGGATGATTTTTTGTGAATAATTAAAAAAATATTTTTGATCAAAAAATCAGAAACTAAACAAGAATTTAAATAAATATCAAAAAAACTAGCAAACATAATTCTAAAATAATAAAAGTCTTCAACAAACAATTCATAATTAAATTTGTTATCACTATACATGCCAACAACTACTAACTTACCTGGTTTTAAAAGATTTTTGCTATATAAATACTTAAATGAAGATAATAAGATTTTTTTACTCTCATATAAATCATGAACATGCAAATAATAAAAACTTTTTGAAATTTGATAAACTTTAGTTATAACACAACAAAAAATATTATTAAAATAATTTCCACTTTTAAAGGATAATTTAGATATAGAATTAATATCATTAATATAATAGTTTAAATAAAAATCACATAAAAAAGAACCTAAATAATATCTATTATTAATAAATTCTAAATTTTTATATTCTATCATATAATAAAAATTTTTAATAGAATAATCAAAAAAATCATCTAAAATAGAACTAAATGCTATATTTGTTGTAGTAAATGATACATATAAATCAAAAAGTTTATTTCCAATTAAAACTAATTTAAATCTAGATTTATTAATCTTGTCAAAAACTCCAGAATAAATCAAAGCTTGCAACATCTTTTTTGTTAATAAATTAATATCAATTCTATATAAAAAATCAAAAAAACTATTATAAGATCCAAAAGCAGAGCGTATAAAAATAATCTCAGCTATTAAAGTCTTACCTAACCCTTTAATAAAACCAAATCCAAAAAGCATTGCATCATTATTTAAAATAGAAAAACAATGCATACTCCTATTTATATCTGGATTAACAATATTAATACCAAAATAAAAACACTCATCAATATAAAAATCAATATCATCTATATTATCCATGTCAGACGATAATAAAGAAGATAAAAATATAACATTAAAATTAGTTTTAAACCAAGCACCTGTATAAGCTAAAACTGCATACCCAACAGAATGAGCTTTGTTAAACCCATAACCAGCAAATTTTTCTACTAAATAAAAAATATCTTCAGCTGTATATTTATCAATACCATTTAATTCTGCTCCATAACAAAAATTCTCCAAATGAGATATCATTTCTCTTGTTTTCTTTTTACTCATAACGATACGTAATAAATCAGCATCAGCCAAACTATAGCTAGCAAAAATTTGTGCTATTAACATAACTTGCTCTTGATAAACAATTACGCCATAAGTCTCTCTTAATATAGGAATTAATCTGGGATGCCAATAATCCATTACTTCTATACCCATCTTTCGCTTAGCAAAAGATAATAATAACCCAGATTGAAGTGGACCAGGTCTATATAAAGCTATTAAAGATACAATATCAGAAAAAACATATGGCTTAATATTTTGTAAAACGCTTTTTATACCATAAGATTCAAATTGAAAAATACCTAAAGTATCGCCACGTTCTAATAAAATATAAGTACTATCATCATCAAATATATCATAATCAATAAAAAAAAAATAATTATCTTTTAAGCTATAATAAGAACATAATGTATCTAAAATATCAGCAAAAATAGTTAATGTCTTTAACCCTAAAAAATCAAATTTTGTAAAACCTAATAATTCAGAATCATCTTTATCCAATTGTGTCAAAAAATTAAATTCTATTTCTTCGTATTGAAGCGGTAAATATCCTAAAAGTTCAACTGATGAAATCAATAAACCACCAGCATGCTTACCTATACCTTTAATTGCTCCTTCAATTTTTAAACTTAAGTTAACAACAACTTGAACATCATTACTAGAATCATATTCATTTTTAAAAAATAAATTATATATAAGCTCATTTTTTAAAGACACCTTAAAACTATTAGACAAAGCTTTTATAAGTTTATCAACAAAACTATATGAATACCCTAAAATTCTTCCAACATCTCTTATTACAGACTTAATTGTCATACAACCAAAAGTGACTATTTGAGCTACATTTTTAACGCCATAAAGTTTAAAAATATAATCCATAACTAAATCTCTTCCTTCAATACAAAAATCTACATCAAAATCAGGACTAGATATTCTATCTTTATTTAAAAAACGCTCAAATAACAAATCATTTCTAATAGGATCAATACCTGTAATTGATAATAAATACGCAACCAAAGAACCAGCCCCTGAACCTCTACCAGGACCAACAAAAATATCATTATCTTTAGCCCAACAAATAAATTCGTGAGTAACTAAAAAATAATTTGCAAAACCTATACTTAATATAACATTTAATTCTACTTTTAAACGACTAACATAAATATTAAAATCAATAACACTAAAAAAATAAAAATCAAAAATTAATTTATTAAAAGTATATAAAGAAATATATTCATCTAAAGATAAATCTTCTCTAATTTTATATTTAGGAGAATAATCATACCCAAATTTTAAAAAAAAATTACATCTTTTTATTATTTCATTAACATTTGTTAAAACACTAGGTATGTCAGAAAAAAGTTCTTTCATTTCATAATCAGATTTAAAATACTTGTTATCTAAAGATTTATCATAAACATCTGTTAAACGAGTAATAACTTCATCAAACATAGCTATTTTTGATCTATATGATAATAGTTCATCTTGTTTAAGATATGCTACTTCATTTGTAGCAACAAACAAAATTCTTTTAGTTGAAGAAAAATCCATAATTCTATTAAAATAAAGTTTTTCTCCTACCGACCCCAACCTAGTAATAGACAAATAAAACCTATCTTTAAAAGCTTTTTTCCAAAAATTATAAAAATAATCAGCTTTTAAATAATTATTACTTAGCAACGATTTTCCTATATCACTATCTACAGACAGACCTATAGCTATTAAATCAGTTCTAAACCGCGATATCCATTTATACTTTACAATAGGTAACTCATTAGACTTTTTATCTAAATAAGCTTTAGCTAAAATAGAAACTAAATTTCTATAACCTTTATAATTTTTACAAAGCAAAACATATCTACTATAAGAATAATGATCATATTCTAAAAATATTTCACACCCAATAATAGGTTTTATACCAAAATCTGAACATGCTGTATAAAATTTTAAAAAAGAATATAAATTTAATTTATCTGTAAGCGCAGCAGCGTGATAATTATGTTCATAGCAAGTTTTAATATAATCTTCTACATTAAAAAAACCAGAATCAAAAGAATACTCACTATAAACATGTAAATGAACAAAATCACTCATTATATAAACTTAAATTTTTTAAATATTCTTTTGTTGACATTTCAGTTAATCTACTGATAGTTCTTTTAAAATCAAACTTCAAAAGCTCTCCTTTGTATAAATCGGAAAAAACACAATTAAAAGAAATTACTACATGTATTTTTCTATCATAAAACTCATCTATTAAAGCTATAAATCTTCTAGCTTCATCATCATCACTTATAAACCTAACATTACTTATAAAAATGATTTTAAATAATGTAGCAATTTCACAATAATCTAAATGACTTCTGCCAAATCCACAAATTTTTTTGAAATCAAACCAAATAATATTATCAGATATATAATGCGTATAAATATTTCTATTATTTATTTTTAACAAAATTTTTTTTTTAGGTGCATTTTTAGCAATTTTAAAAAACAATTTTTTCATATTTTTAAATGTAGAAAAATTTAACGAATAAAAAAATAATTTTTCATTATTCAAATACATAAATCTATAATCAATTAAACTATTCACACCAACAACTTTTAAAAATTTTTCAAACAAAGTTATTGTCGGAATAAATTTTTGTCTTTGTAATCCACCTTCGTATAATTTAGATGGAATTACATTAGATGTCATTACAAAAAACACGCCAAAATCAAATAAATAATTAAATAATCTTGCTAGATTCATAGCATCTCCGATATCTTTTACAAAAAATTCATCTAAGCAAATTATTACATACTCTTTTTGCAAAAATTTAGCTATAATCTTTAATGGATCTTTTTCTCCAGAATAAATTTTTAACTTTTCATGAATTAATTTCATGAAATGATGAAAATGCAATCTACATTTACGATTAAACGGTAAAGAATTAAAAAATAAATCAACTAAATATGTTTTTCCTCTACCCACATCTCCCCATATATATAATCCAAGTTTAGAATCTTTTTTAAAAAAACTGAAAACTTCAGAAAAAAATATACTATCACGCTCATCATTTCTATTATTTAATTTTTCAAATAGATCATTTAATTCTAAAATGACATTTTCTTGCGCTTTATCATAAAGAATTTTATTATCTTTTAAATTTAATTTATACAAATCAAGTAATTTAGACATAAAGTTATATTTTCGTATTTAAAATATTTTTTAAAATGTAAATTTTCTCTAATGCATCTTTAGGTGATAAATTATCTGGATCTAATTTAGTTATAAAATCTAAAAGATCTTTTATATTAATTTTAGAATCAAAAATTAACATGCTGTTATTTTTTTCATTATTAAACTCATCAATCTTTTTGTAAGCAAAATCTATTACTGCTTTTGGTATACCAGCCATGCTAGCAACTTCTATTCCAAAACTATTATTAGAAAAACCATTTTTAAACTTATAAAAAAACTTAAGTTCATTAAATTCATTAAAAACAACAAAATATATACCACCAACAGATTTAAATATATTGCAAATATTATATAAATCATGAAAATGAGTAGAAAATAAAAAAAACGAATTATTTACTTCAACCAAATGTTTAATTATAGAAAAAGCTAAAGCTTTTCCATCTAAATATCCAGTTCCTCTGCCAATTTCATCAATTAAAACCAAACTATTTTTAGTTGAATTACATAATATATCAGACATCTCTTTCATTTCAAGCATAAAAGTAGAATGAGAATTTGCTAAATCATCTCCAGAACCAATTCTAGTAAAAATTTTATCAATAAATCCTATCCTAGCAAAACTAGCTGGAACATGAGAGCCAATATGTGATAACAAAATAATTATAGCACATTGCCGCATATAAGTAGATTTACCTCCCATATTTGCACCAGTTATTATTAAAGATTTAATATTTAAATCTAAAAACAAATCGTTAGGTATAAAAAATTTTTTTTTATACTCAATTACAGGATGCCTACCAGACTTTATATCCAAAACATCTTCATCAACTAAAATTGGTTCACACCAATCAAATAAACTAGACTGCTCTGCAAAAGAACATAATACATCTAAAATAGCTATATATTTTACAGAATTTTTAATAGAAATAATTTTTTTTTTAATTTTATATAGAAGAATTTTATAAATACGTTTTTCTCTATCTGATATTTTTATTTTAGTTTCGCTTAAACTTCTTTCAATAATTTTTAATTCATCTGTAACATATCTAAAATTACGAGACACTAAAGATACTCTTTTATATTTAGTATCAATTTTATGGCTTTCAGATTTTAAAAGTTCTATGAAATAATTACCATTCACAAAAACAATATCTAAACTAGAAATACCTAATCTGCTTTTTTCGTTTTCTTTATATTTAATTAACGAAACACTTAATTCTTTAACTATTTTTTTATAAGAATCTAATCTCTTATCAAAACCATTTTTTATAAAATCTCCATCCTTAATACTATACATAGGATTATCAATAACAGCTTTATTAATTAAATTAACAAGATCATTAAAAATTCCCATATTATGAAATATAATCTCTAATAATCCCTTTAACTCTAAATTACTTAGTTCATTTTTAATTAAAGGGAAAACTCCTAAAGAAAGTTGCAAACGTTTTAGATCTATAGGTTGAGCAAGCGAAAAAACAATTTTACTTAAAATCCTATCTAAATCAAAAAATTTTAACAACAAAGCTTTTATTTTCAAATAATGTTGATTAGCTTTCATAATAGAAACACTAATAATTCTATCGTTCAATATACATCTAGATAAAATAGGATAAGTCAACCATTGTCTTAATAATCTCTTACCCATAAATGTAGATGTCTTATCAATAACATTAAACAAAGAATCTTTTTCATTATCACTTAAACTTTTAAATAATTCTAAATTTTTTCTAGCGTTATAATCTAAATATAAAAAACTATTAACACCATGAATATCCAAAGAAACAACATTTTCTAATTTATTTTTCTGTGTAGATAAAACAAAATCTAATAAACACCCAGCGGCTAAAATAGCAGAAGAAAAATATGACAAATCTATACTATTAATATCGTTTAATCCAAAAAATTTAGTTAAAGTATCATACGCAAACTTAAAATTAAATTTATCAGAAGAAATAGTATTTAAAAATCGTTTAGGTAATAACCCTGTAAAATTGGATTTATCAGAAACCAGTATTTCAACAGGATTAAGTCTATCTATTTCATTATATAAATCAATTTTAGTATCTGCTCTAGTAATAAAGAAATAACCAATACTAATATCTAAAGAAGCAATACCATAAAAACCATCAAAAAAACAAATGCAAGTTATATAATTATTAGTATACGGAGATAAATAATCATCATTAAAAAAAGTTCCTGGAGTTAAAATAATAACAACAGCTCTTTCTATTAAACCATTTTTTTTTTCACTGCCGATTTGTTCACAAATAGCTACTTTTTTATTAGACTTCATTAATTTTATAATATTAGAATTTAAAGATTTAAAAGGAAATCCAGCCATAGGTACAGCCTTTCCTTTTTTTGTTAAAGTCAAAGATAATAAATTTGATGCTTCTATAGCATCATCAAAAAACAATTCATAAAAATCACCTACTCGAAACAAAAGCAATTTATCTTCATGTTCTGATTTTATTTTTAAATATTGTTGAATTATTGGTGTATATTTATTCATAAAAAATAATAATATATAATTAAAAATTTACAAAAAAAAATGAAAAAATTAATATATATATTTATTATAAATATAATACTTAACAATTGTTACGCAAAAGATATTCATAATAATACATATATAGAATGTAACTATATATTATCTGTTATTATATCACTTATATTTATATTATGCTATATTTTAATAGCATTGGAAGAAAAAATAAAAATTAAAAAATCCACATTAAGTATGTTATTCGCTACAATAATATGGTTAATATTAGCGTTTAATAAAAATAATAATGATGATATTTTTTTAATAAATAAAAAAATATGCGAAATATTATATACATATTGTGAATTATTTATATTTTTATTTATAACAATAACGTATATAAATGTAATAAAAACAACAGACATAATAACTAAAATACACAAAACAATAATAAAAGATAAAATATCATATAAAAAATTATATTGGATAACAGGATTATTAGCATTTTTTATTTCTCCTATAGCTGATAATTTAACAACAGTATTATTTATATCATCAATATTAACATCAATAGAAAAACATGATAAAAAATTTCTAAATTTAAGTTCAATTAATATTGTCATAGCAGCAAATGCTGGAGGAGTTTTTAGCCCGTTTGGAGATATAACAACATTAATGATATGGCAAAATAATTTAATTAATTCAAAATCATTTTTATATACTTTTATACCAGCGTTCATAAATTTTATAATACCATCATTAATAATAAGTAGAAAAATAGAGAAAAAAATAATTAATATACCTGCTATAACAACATCAATTAATAATACATATATACACATATCAGCGTTATTTATATTAACAATAACAATAACAATGCTAATACAAGTTTATATTAAAATATCTCCTACTATAGGCATGTTATTTGGATTTGTATTATTAGAATTATTCGAAATAGCACACAATAAAAAAAATAATATTAAAATAAATGTAGAAAAAGAAATTAAAAATATTAATTGGGATACTCTATTATTTTTTTTAGGTATAATGTTCTGTGTTGGAGCATTATCAGCAATAGGCATATTAAATAAAATTTCATTTTATACCTATAATACAGTATTTGAAAATATAAATATAGAATTAAATCATACAATAGCTAATACAATAATAGGAATATTATCTGCTATAATAGATAATATACCAATAACATACGCTTTAATAGAAATGAATCCTAACATGAATGAAAGCCAATGGTTACTATTAAATTTAGCAATAGGTACAGGCGGCAGCATATTATCCATAGGTTCTGCAGCAGGAGTCACATTAATGGGTGTAATGAATAAAAAATATACATTTATATCACATCTTAAATGGAGTTGGGTTATTTTTTTAGGATATATCTTAAGTATAATAGCCCAAATAATAATAAATAAATATTTATTAAATTAAATAATTTATCCAAAGGATAATGATATAATATTTTTACTATCCTCATCATCACAATTAAATGGATAAGCTAAAGCAATCTCTAAAGGCATACCAAAAGGTGTGCTCCAAACAAAAGATATGCCTACAGCAAATTTTAAAGAATAAAAGTAATTATATAATTTGCTTTTTAAATCTTCATTTATATAAGCAGATGTATCATAAACATTTCCAATATCAAAAAATATAGATGATTTTATATCTCTTAATTCATCAGGTAAAAGATTTGGTAAAAATAAAGAAAACTTAGAACATAATAAAAAATTTCCGCCTATACTATCTTCATTAGAATCTTTCGGGCCTAAAGTTCGTTCTTTAAAACCTCTTAAATTTGTATTGCTTCTTATATGAAAATTTTTAAAAAAAGGATAAGTATCCTCGTCATTATAAACATTTCCATAATAAAAATTAGACATTATGCTTAATACATACTCTTCATAAAAATTATTATAATAATTAAAGTCATAATTTAATGTATAACATTTTATTTTTGATCCAGGTATATTAAATCTAAGAAGAATATTATGATAAAAACCATCTGAAGAATAATAAAATTTATCAGCTGAATTATAATTCCAAGAAAAATTTAAAAAAAAATCTTTAAAATCAAAACCATAATGTTCAATAAATTTTTTTACTTCAATAGAGGCCAGCTCATCATACATACCTAAAAAAGTCATATCACAACCCAACCCAAAATTAATTTTCTCATACTTATCAATATCTAAAATATAATATAAATATCCACCAAATGTTTCATATAAAGTAGTTATATTATCAGCATCTTGATCAAATAAGTCAGATCTATAATAAAAATTATACCCCATACCGAAACTCTCATCAATAAAATTAGGAATTAAATAATTAAAAGAAAAGTCCGTTTCTATTCCATTACTATTAATATCTAAAGAGATATCACTACCACTTCCTAAAAAATTAGAAATTTCTGTATTTAGATTAATGCTAAATCCATCATCATTACCATAAGATAGACCAGCTGTAAACTTACCAAATTTTTGCTCAGTAACAATATAATATATATCCACTTCGGAAAAATCATCTGGATTTTTAACATAATCTATATCAACATATTCAGATATACCACTACGAATTATCTCATTTTTTCCAAAATCCACTTCATCTAAAAATAAATTTGAACTCTCTATAAATGGAATCATTCTTCTTAAAACATTATCACAAGTAAAAAAATTTCCAATAAAATTAATATATCTTATTCTTGATTTAGATGGTTTAATAATAGAATAATCAACATTAATACAAGATTCACCAGCATACGAAATTGCAAAATCAATGTTAAAATCAAAAAATCCATTTTGCATAAGAAAATCCTTCAATTTTGATTTAACAATAAGTGAATGCTCTTTAGAAAAAATAGAACCTATTTTTAAATATGACGTTATTATCTTTTTAAAATTAGTTTGTAAAAAATTGTTTTGTATAATAGTCTTATCTAAAGATATATTAACAGAATTAATATAATATAATTCTCCTTCAACTACATCCAATAAAATATTTACATTTTTATTATTTTTAGATAAAAAAGCTCTTATAAAATTAACATGAAAATCTGAATATCCTTTATTAAAATAATAATTTTTCAAATTTTCTATATCATTTTCAACTAAATCAGGAAAAAATATATCGTCTTTTAAAAAAAAAGACATCCAATTAGTTTTAGTATAAGATAACAATGATAATATTTTATTTTTATTAAAAATAGTTACTCCAATTAGATCTATATTTTTAATTCTTTGTAAAAAATTTTTATTTATTTTTATATTTAAATCAACGCTATTAAATTCTTTGTTTATATTTATATATACATCTATGCTTGAATTATTGAATCCATTAAATATATAAAATTGTGATAAATTATTTTTAAAAAAATTAACATTATTACTATCATAAAAACAACCACGATACAAATTAAATTTAGTTAATAAAGATAAAACATATTCCTTATCTGCATCAATATTTAAAACTATTTTATTAATTATAGGTTTCTCAACGCAAAAAACTTTAATTTCATTATTATTCCAAAATACTTCTATATTATTAAAAATATCTAAATCAACAAGTTTTTTAAAAAAAATATCATCTTTACATTTATATAAATCATTATCATCTACTATATTATTTATAATCTCTTCTTTAGAAAAATAATTAAGACCATAAAAATTAATTTTTTTAAACTTAAATTCTTCAGCAAAAGCTGTAAAAAATAAAAAAATAAAAACAAAAAAAACTCTTAAAACAAACATAAAAAAACACTTAAATATTACAAATAATTTATATTAAAATAATAATCAAAAAAAATAAATACAATAAATATACTTATCTTTTTATAGCAAAACCACGATATAAAAGATTAACACATATTATATATAAAAAAATTATTAGACCTAATATAAAAAAAACTGAAAAAAATACATTGCTTTCAGAAATTCCTAAAAAAGAATATCTAAAAAGGTTCACAATATAAAATATAGGATTAAAATATATTAATAATTTTAAAAAACTTGGCAATAGATCTAAAGAAAAAAAAATACCACTAAAATACATAAGAGGGGTTAAAATAAATGTTGGTAATAAACTAATATCATCAAATTTCTTAGCTAAAATACTATTTAAAAAACCAAATAAAGAAAAAAATAATGTTGTTAATAAAAATACTAAAATGAAAAAATAAAAATTATAAAAATAACAATCACTTAAAAAAAAAGAAAAAAAAGCTAAAATAATTAAAACAAATAATGCTCTAATGATTCCACCAAAAACAAAACCATTAACCAAAATAAAAAAATTATTCGGAGAAATCAATAATTCTTCTACATATCTTTGAAATTTAGCACTAAAAAAAGAAGAAGAAACATTAGAATAAGATGTGTTAATTAAAGACATCATTAATAATCCAGGAATGATGTATTGAATATATTTGTACCCAGACATAAAACCTACTTTAAACCCAAGAATTTTACCAAAAACTATAAAATATAGAACAATAGTTATAGTTGGCGGCAATAATGTTTGCGGCCAAATTCTAATAATTCTCAAAAATTCTCTGCTAATTATTGTATACAAAAATATAAAATTAAACATTTTCATCACTAATAACAGAACTTAAAAAAAAATCTTCAAGCGGATTATTTCTAATAGAGATACTTAAAATATTAATTTTATTATTAATTAATAAAAACAAAAATTCATTTAGGCAATCATTTTTAAAAAGATATAATTCTAAAGTATTAGAATCCAAAATAATAACTTTAAACTTATTTAAGAACGAAATATCATTTAAATTATCTATTTTAATAGTAAATATTTTATCTATATTAAAACTATGTAAATCTTTTATAAATAATTCCTTTAATATAACGCCTTTATTTATAACAGAAATTTTATTACATAAAGTTTCTACATCTTCCATACAATGTGTTGTTAATATAATTGTTTTACCTAACTTATTTAATTCTTTTAAAAAAGTCAAAATAATTTTTCTAGAAAAAATATCAACTCCAGATGTAGGTTCATCCAATATTAATATATCAGGATTATGAATCAATGCGCGAACAAGCATCAATCTACGTTTCATACCACCAGATAAATTAATACTAACAGAATTACGCTTTTCCCATAATTCAAAAAGGTTTAATAAAGAATTAGCTCTATTTAGAATAGATCGTCTAGAAAATCCATAAAAACCAGCATTATTTAAAATAATATCACTAACACTTTCAAACTGATTAAAATTTACATCTTGTGGAACTACACCAATTAAAGATTTAATGCGAGTAGAATCATAATCTAAATTATAACTACTTATAAGAACTTTTCCAGAAGTTTTCTTTATTAATGAAACTAATATATTTATTATTGTAGATTTTCCAGCTCCATTTTTACCTAAAATAGCATAAAAATCCCCACACTCAATTGATAAATTAACATTATTTAAAGCTAAAAAACCATTATCATATATTTTAACAAGATTTCGTATATCTATAACATTCATAAAATCAAATATAAGCTTTAAACGTATAATTAGGAAAATTTAAAATAGATTTTGATATACTATCTAAATTCATATTAAAAAAAGCTGTAGAAAGACCATCACAAATAACGCATTCACTTCCAAAAACAGCTAGACATAAATAATTATTTTCAGATTTTAAAGAATAAGGATTTATTATGTGATGAAAATTATTATTATTGGATTTTTTAATATACCCAGCAGAAACAGCTATACTTCCATCAACCAAATCAAAAAATAAATTATCATTACTAAAAAAATTAGATAATTGTTTATCGAATGAAATTCTCCAAGGATGATTATTAGGCATACCACCAAAAACTCTAACATCGCCACCAAATTCAATAGCTGCGTGTTTTATTCCATTTGTTATTAAAACGTTAATACATTCATCTAAGGCAAATCCTTTTCCAATGCCACCTAAATCAATCATAGAATTTTTTCTATTAAGTTTTAAATAATTACCATTTAAAACAAATAAATCATTATTCATATCTAATTTGCTTGTATTACTACCAACAAGCGGTATAAAATTATCTATATCAAAAATAGATAACAGATTTCCCAATCCCATATCAAAATAACCAAATGTTTTCTTTGAGATAACATCACCAATTTTTATAACATTTATAGTATCATTAGATATATAATTAAACTCAAAAGGATTATTATTTAATCTACCAACATCAGATAACGGCGAGAATTTGGTTAAATAATTTTCTAACTCTTTTATTCTATTAATACTTTTATTTATTATAAAATTACCATAACTTAAATCATCACAAAAAATCTGAATTTTTCCTTTAGTTCCCATAAGATAAAAATCTTCACAAATAAAATTAGAGGAAAAATCCTCTAAAAAAGATTTGTAAAAAACGAAATTTAATGAAAAAGCACTGCCAGTTAAAAAAATTTTATTTAAAAATCGCCTTCTATCTAAATTAAACATAAAAATACCATATCACTTTTTTAAATTAATTTTTAATGCTTCAGCTAAAGTAAGCCAGATTAATGTAACACACTTAATCCTAGCAGGATACTTTCTAACATTAGCTAAAACATTTAAATCAGAATAAACTTCATCATAACATATAGAATTTTCATCTTTAATAATATTAATAAAATAAAAAAATAACGACTCAATATTTTCAATAGATCTATTTTTTAAATAAATGGTTAATAAAGAAGCTGACGCTGTTGAAACAGAACATCCAACACCAATAAACGATACATCAATCACAACATCATTTTTTATAAAAATATATAAATCAAATTTATCTCCACACAAATGATTAAATCCTTTTGAAAAATGTGTAAATGTATCTAATATATGTTTATTCCTTGGATTAACACCATGATCAATTATTAAATCTTTATATAAATCAAACATAAAAATTAAAAAAAAATTTTTCTAGCCTCAAAAATAGATTTAATCAAAACATCTATATCAGAGATAGAATTATAAAAACTTAAAGATACTCTAATAGACGCGGATATATTATAAAAATTCATCACAGGCATGCAACAATGATGCCCAGTTCTTACTGATACTCCAAAATGATTAGCGATTGTAGCAAAATCATGTGGATGTATTCTATCTAATAAAAAAGAAATTATACTAGAATTATTACTCGGAGAACCAATAAGTTTAACATAACTAATATCAGACAATTTATTACATAAATAACTAAATAAATTTTTTTTATAAATAAAAAACTCATTTAAATCATATGTGTTAAAAAAATCAAGCAATGATCCAAAAGCTATTATATTAGCTATAGATGGTGTGCCTGCTTCAAATTTATATGGTACATCATTCCATAATACCTCTGAAAAATTAACACTTTTAATCATATCTCCACCACTCTGATATGGTTGCATTTCATCCAAAAATTTTCTTTTAGCGTATAGAAATCCAACGCCATTAGGACCATGCATCTTATGCGAAGAAAAAGCATAAAAATCACAATCTATACCTTTTAAATCAATTTTACAATCGGAAAAAGATTGAGCTCCATCTATCAAAACTGGTATACTACGAGCATGCGACAAAGTAATGATTTTATTAATATCATTTATAGTACCAATAGAATTAGATACATGAGTAATAGCAACAATTTTGGTTTTATTTGTCAATAATGAATCAATTTTAGAGTAATCAATAGTGCCATCAAACAGCATAGGTATTACATTTAATTTTGCATTAAACTCTTTGCATAAAATAAACCATGGTATTATATTAGAATGATGCTCCATTTCAGAAATCAATATTTCATCGCCTTGTCTTAAAACAGAACGTAAATATCCATATGCTACCAAATTTATTGCTTCAGTAGTACTTCTAACGAAAATAAAATTCTTTTCATCTTCACCATTAAAGAATTTATTAAGTTTTTCTCTAACTTTTTCATATTTTTCTGTAGCTAATTCACTCAAATAATACGCACCTCTATGAACATTAGCATTATATTTAGAATAATAATCTTTAATAGATTCTATAACACAAACTGGAACTTGAGTTATAGCCGCATTATCTAAATAAACTAAATTATTACCATTAATTTTTAAATCTAAAATAGGAAACTTTTTTCTAAAATTATTTAAATCAATCATGTTAAGCACTTAATCTTTATAATATTTGTTAAACAAAAAATTAAAAATACTAAAATATGATAAACTAGAATCATATAAAATATCATTTAAAAAAGCATTAACTAAAAAATTCACACTTTCATCTTTAGACAAACCTCTGGACATGAGATAAAAAAAAAGTTCTTCTTCAATAAATCCAACAGTAGCACCATGAAAACACTTAACCTCATTATTTTTAATTGCTAATTCTGGAAGCATCTCAATAAAAGAAGTATTATCTAATAATAAACTTTTACAAATTAAACCGCTATCTGAATTAAAAAAATTAAAATCAACATCAATTAATCCGTGAAATTTACAACTAGAAAAATTTGATAAAACAGCTTTAAAATAAACTCTACTAAAAGTATTATCTCCATAATGATAAACTTTAGAATTAACATTCTTTTCAGACTTTAAATTTAATAACCGTGTAAAATTAGCAAGTATTTTAGCAAAACGATCTAAAAGAAAAAAATAACAATTTGTTTTATTTTTACTACCGCCAAAAAAATGATCATTATAATTTAAAATTGAATTCTCATATAATTTAGCATAAAAAGAACTAGCGTTTAAAGACTCTGTACCAGACTCAGTTAAAGATAAATAATTAACTACAGATTTTTTTTCCAACAACATATACGAACTAGTATTAACAAAAACATCTTTAGAAAAATTATGAATATAATTAAAAATATTATAATTTAAACAATTTTGAATTTTAAAAAAAAATCTAGGAAAAAAATTTTTAACCAAAAAATTATCATCAAAAAAATTTAAAATATATAACGGTTTATTATAATAATTATCATTATTTATATGAAAATACTTTAATTTTTTATAAAATAAAAAATTAATCATATGAAATATATTTATATTTTTATAAATATTTTCGTCATTAAAAAGAGAAAGAATGTTCAATGAAAAATCATTTAAAACACTGAAATTTTCAAAAGAAATATTTTTTTCTAAATTTTCTATTAAAATAATATCATCATTAAAAAATACAACTAATGGAGAATCAGTTATAATATCAAAATTAATATATTTCCTATAATCAAAATTACCGTGAAAACAATTTTTTTTAATATTATTAGAAATATCTATACTTTTTAACAAAAAAGAATCATTCAAATACTCTAATTCAATATAATTTTTTAAAAAACTTTTTAATAAATCAGTACTAAATTCAGATTTAAAAGTCGAAGTAAATAAATTACTTAAATAAATAATATTACTATCCATAAAATAAACTAAGTAAATTGGAAATAACCATTATTGTTAATATCATTTAATAGCTCCTTATTTCCAGTTTTAACAATCTTGCCATTACACATGACATGAATAAAATCTATATCGATATATTCTAAAATTCTGACATAATGAGTTATAATTAATAAAGAATTGTTATAATTTCTAAAAGAATTAATAGCGTTAAAAACACTCTTTAAGGAGTCTACATCCAACCCAGAATCTATTTCATCTAAAATAGATAACCGTGGTTTTAAAAGCAACATTTGTAAAACTTCATTTTTTTTTTTCTCTCCACCAGAAAAATCAACATTTAAAAATCTATTTAATAATTTTTCATCCATTGATAATAACTTCATATAAGCTTTAACTTCACTTAAAAAAAGTTTATTATCTAAAGGATCTAATCCATTAATTTTTCTCCTATAATTTAAAAAAGATTTTAAAAAGTCTAAATTAGACACACCTGAAATATCAACAGGATTTTGAAAACTCAAAAACAACCCATTTAACGAAATTTCATTCTTAGATAAATTAAATAAATTTATACCATCTAATAAAATAGAACCAGAAAAAATATAACTACAATAATCTCCAGCTAAAAATCTAGCTAAAGTACTTTTTCCTACACCATTAGGCCCCATAATAACATGTACTTCTCCAGGAGCAATATTTAAATTAAAATTACTTATTATTTCTTTTTCATTTAAAGAAACATTCAAATTAGATATCTCCAAAATAAAATTTTTATTCATCCTACAGCACCTTCTAAACTTATATCTAACAATCTTTGAGCTTCTAATAAAAACTCTAAAGGTAATTCACTTATAACTTGTTTACAAAAACCATTAACTATTACACATACAGCACTTTCTTCATTTAATCCACGCTGCATACAATAAAATAATTGTTCATCACTAATTTTTCCAGTTACAGCTTCATGTTCAATTATAGAACTAGAATTTTTACTTTTTATCATAGGATAAGTAAAGGCTGAACAATTACTACCAAAAAGTAAAGAATCACATTTTGTATAATTTTTAGAATTTAAGGCATTAGATAAAAAAGAAACCATGCCTCTATACGTATTTCTAGATCGACCTATAGAAACTCCTTTAGATATTATTATACTATTAGTATTTTTTCCAACATGAATCATTTTAGTTCCAGTATCAGCTTGTTGAAAATTATGGGTAATAGCCACAGAATAAAACTCACCAATACTATTATTTCCTTTTAAAATAACAGATGGATATTTCCATGTTATAGCAGAACCAACTTCTATTTGATTCCAAGTAATTTTAGAATTAACACCCAAGCATAAACCTCTTTTAGTAACAAAATTATAAATTCCACCCTTACCTCTAGAATCCCCAGGATACCAATTTTGAACAGTAGAATATTTTACAGAAGCATGATCTAAAGCTACAATCTCTACAACAGCTGCGTGCAATTGATTTTCATCTCTTATTGGAGCTGTACAGCCCTCTAAATAAGTAACACTACTATTTTTATCAGCTATAATTAAAGTTCTTTCAAACTGGCCTATTTTTGCAGAATTAATCCTAAAATAAGTAGATAAATCCATTGGACAAACAACATCTCTAGGTATATAACAAAAAGATCCATCACTAAATACAGCTGAATTTAAAGATGCAAAAAAATTATCCGAATATGAAACTACACTACCTAAATACTTTAAGATTAAATCGGGATAATTTTTAACTGCATCAGAAAAAGAACAAAAAATAATACCATACTTAGCTAATTCATCCTTGAACGTTGTTATAACAGAAACACTATCAAAAACTGCATCAACAGCAATACCAGATATACGTTTTTGCTCATCTAAAGGAATACCCAATTTACTATACGTATCTAATATATTAGGATCCAATTCATCTAAAGATTTAATATTTTTCTTTATGTTTGGAGCAGAATAATAAATTATATCATCATAATTTATAATATCATAAAAAACATTTCCCCATTTTGGCTCTTTCATTAACTTCCATTTATAATATGCTTTTAATCTAAAATCTAATAAAAAATCTGGTTCAGATTTTTTAAACGATATTAATCTAATTACATCTTCACTTATACCTGGTAATATGCTATCAGATTCAACATACGTATTAAAGCCAGCAGGATACTCCCTTTTAACAAACTCTTCTAAATCTATTTTAGTCAAAATAATTCCTCAAAATATTTAATTGAATTTAAAAAAAATTTTTTATAAAATTAAAAAAAATAATAAAAAAATATGATACGCACCATCAAAATAATATGTTATAGATCAATTATAAAAAATTTTCCTACTTTACACAAACAACTAAAATTAAAAGATATAGATGTGTCAATATCAAAAGATGAAACAAAATATCATTTCCAATTTAATGGAGTAATGAAATTATCTAAAATAACGAAAGAACCAGTATTAATAATAGCAGAAAAAATTAAAAAAAATATAGAAGAAAAAATATCAAAACAATTTTTAACATCAGAAATAACACACCCAGGATTTATAAATTTTATAATAAAACAAGATTTAATTATCAAAAAAATAAAAAAAATACTTAAAAAAAAAATAAACAAAAAAAAAGAAAAAATAATAATAGATTATTCTAGCCCAAATATTGCTAAAGATATGCATGTAGGTCATTTAAGATCAACGATAATAGGTGATTGTATTTCTAAAATATTAAACGACCGTGGAAATAAAGTAATAAAAATAAGTCATTTAGGCGATTGGGGAACTCAATTTGGAATATTGATAAACCATATAAAAAATGAGTATACAGATAACTTAATTAAAAAATTAAAATTAAAAAATTTATCAGATCTATACAAAATAGCACAAAAAAAATTCGAAACAGACATAAATTTTAAATACCAAGCAAAAAAAGAAGTAATAAAACTTCAAACTAAAGAAAAAAATACTATTAAAATATGGAAAGAAATAAATAAAATATCAAAAAAGGAATATGAAAAAATATACAAATTATTAAATGTTAAAATAAAATATAAAGGTGAATCATTTTATAACGACTTAATCGATCCTTTAATTAAAAAATTTGAAAAAAAAAAAATTGTAACACTATCAGATCAAGCTAAATGTATATATATAGATGGAATAGTAAATAAAGAAAACAAACCATTACCTTTAATAATAAAAAAATCAGATGGTTGCTCAAATTACGCAACTACAGATTTAGCTGCATTATACTATAGAATAAAATATCATAAAGCCGATAAGATTATATATATAACCGACGTTGGTCAAAGTATTCATTTCAAAATGATATTTTCTGCCATTAAAAAGAGTGGAGTAAATATTAATACAAAACTTATACATATACCTGTGGGATTAATGTTAACACATAATGGAAAAAAAATAAAAACTAGATCAGGCGAATCAGAAAAATTAATATCATTACTAAAAAAATCTATAAACTATTCAAAAAAAATATTAAAAAATAAAAACAAAAAAATTAAACCAACTACATTAAATATAAGCGCAAAAATATTAGGAATAAACACAATAAAATATTCGGATTTATCGAATAAAATAGATCAAAATTACATTTTTGACTACAAAAAAATATTGCAATCTACAGGAAATACAGCTTCATTTTTAAACTACGCTTATGTTAGAATTAATAGCATAAAAAATAAAATAAAAGACATACCTAATAGAACAACATTAAATTTAGAAAAAAAATCAGAAACAGATTTAGCTCTACATTTAATACACTATAATTACATTATAGAAAAAACAACAGAAGAGCTAAACCCAAACATTCTAACAACATATTTATATAAATTAGCAGAAAAATTTCATTTATTTTTTCATGAATGTAATGTTATAAAATCAGAATATAAGTATAGTAGACTAATGCTATGTAATATAACAAGCAAAATTTTAAAAAAAGGCATGTTCCTGCTAGGATTAAAGATAATAAAAAGAATGTAAAATATGAATATATTTGACTCAATATCAAAAAATTGGTGGATTAAAAAAAATGTATGCCAACCATTACATTTAATTAATAATATTCGTTTTAATTATATAAAAAGTAAAATAAATATACAGAATAAAAAAATATTAGACATAGGTTGTGGTGGTGGTATTTTAACAGAAAAATTAGCAAAGCACGGAAGTAATATAACAGCCATAGATAAGTCTAAAGAACTTATAAAAATAGCAAAAAACAGATTACATTCAACATATAAAATTAATTACATAAACATAGATACTATAGACTTTCTTAAAAAAAATAAAGAAAAATTTGATACAATATTATGTATGGAATTGCTTGAACATATAAAAAATAAAAAAAATATAATAGAATTAATAAATAATGTCATGAAAAAAAATAGTATTTTAATAATATCATCATTAAATAAAAATTTAATTACATATTTTAAAATTATATTATTGGCAGAATACATATTTAAAAAAATGCCCAAAAATACCCATTTTTTTGAAAATTTTATAAAAACAAAACAAATAGAATCATATAGCAATAAAATAAAAATAGTAGATATAAAAGAAATATATTATAATCACGCATTGGGATATTCTACAATTAAAAAAAATATATCAATTAACTACATTTTAACTTTAAAAAAATGTTAAATATAATAATTAAAATATTAATAATAAATTATGTTATTAATACATGTTTATCAAAAACTATACAAATTAATATTGCTGTAGCATCTAATTTTTTGATTACTACTGAAAAAATATGCTATTTTTTAGAAAAAAAAAATAAAAAAAATAAATTTCTAATAAGTTCTGATTCTACAGCAAATTTATTTACAAAAATAAAAAATAATGCACCATTTGATATTTTTATATCTGCAGATAAAAAACACCCAAATATATTAGAAAAAACAAATCTAAACAAAAATAAATCATATATTTATGCAAAAGGTAAAATAGCTTTTAAAACTAGTAAAAAGAAAATTAAAAAACAATATTTAAAATATATAAAATATGAAAACTTTTTAACAATAAGTAACCCAAAATTATCTCCATATGGAAAATCAAGCAACGAACTCTTATTTAATATAAAACTAAAACATAATAAAATAATACTTGGCTCAAATATAAATACAACTTTCAGTTACATAAGCAATAATACATGCAATATTGGAATAACGTCAATTTCTCAAAATATACAAAACAATATTAAAAAACACACTTATTTGAAAATTCCAAAATATCTATATTCAGAAATTAAACAAAAAGTAATTATTTTAAAAGAAAAAAATAAAATAAGCTTAAATATATTACGTTATATTAAAAAAGATACAATAAAAGATTTAATTAAAAAACATGGATATAAATAATTTTTATGACTAAAATAATTTTAGAGCCGTTGTATTTATCAATTTATCTTGCTTTTATAAGCTCTTGTATATTAATAATCTTATGCATTCCATTATCCTGGTGGATAGCCAAAACACATAAAAAAAACTTTAAAAAAATAATAGAAACTTTTATAGCACTGCCATTAGTATTACCTCCAACAATACTTGGTTTTTATATTTTAATAATATTTAATCCAAATACATGTATAGGTAAATTATGGTTTAGCATATTTAAATATGATATTGTTTTTTCCATGTCAGGATTAATAATAGGATCAATAATATATTCTTTACCATTTGCAACACAACCCTTACAATCAGCATTTGAAAAAATAGCAAATAATATAATAGAACAAGGACAAATATTACAAAAATCAAATTTTTTTATAGCTACAAAAATAATTCTACCATTAATAAAAAATGGGATAATTAAATCTTTTATTTTAAGTTTTGCTCACACTTTAGGTGAGTTTGGTGTAGTGTTAATGATTGGTGGAAATATACCAGGAAAAACAAAAGTTTTATCTATAACAATATACGAAAAAATAGAACAATTAGACTATTACTCAACACATATATTATCATTAATAACATTAATAATATCTTTTTTAATATTAATAATACTGTTTAATATTAACGATAATTATGAAAATTGAAGCTTTTTTTTATATAAAATTAAATAAATTTATTTTAAATACATCAATAAAAACAAAAAATAAAGAAATAATAACAATATTAGGTGAATCAGGTTCAGGAAAATCAACATTACTAAACTGTATTGCAGGATTAATTAAAACACCCACAGGTTTTTTAAAAATAAATAATATAATATTCCAAGATTCTAAAAAAAATATATTTATTAAAACTAATAAAAGAAAAATAGGATATATAAGACAAACACCTATTTTATTTCAAAATTTATCGGTATATGAAAATATATGCATAGGGCAAAATAATTCAAATAAAAAAGAAATTAAAAACATAATAGATATTTTCCAATTAAACAAATTATTAGAAAGAAAAATAATAAACTTATCAGGTGGTGAAAAACAAAGAATTTTAATATCTCAAATATTAATAACAAAACCTAATTTTATATTATTAGATGAACCACTATCTAACCAAGATGAAAATATGAAAAAAATAATAATAAAATATATAAAATATCTAAATGAAAAATTAAACATACCAATCATATTAGTATCACATAATTTAAAAGACATAGAACTAATATCAAAAAATACATTATATCTTTCTAAGGGAAAGATAATATATACTAATATCTAATTACAAACATCACAAGATTTATTCTTATTAAATTTTAAATTAAAAAAATTTAAATTTTTAAAATCAAAAAATAATAATTTAGAGAACAAAGTATTAAAATTATACAAATAACTTTTATTTAATAAAATTTTAACACACTCTATGGCTTGAAAAGCACCTATTATTCCAGCTACAGGTCCTAAAACACCATATCCTAAACAGTTAACATAGGAAAAATCCTTATATAAACAATTATAACATCCAGTATCCCGAGCAAAAGAAGATATATAGCCATTAAAACCCAAAATTGATCCATGAATAACAGGAATATTTAATTTAATTCCACAAGAATTAACAAAAAATTTAGATTCTAAAGAGTCCGTACAATCTAAAATAACATCATACCCAAAAACAATATCAAAAAAATTATGTTCATATAAACGTTCGTTATATGAAAATATCTCAATATTATTATTAATTTTTTTTAAAAAATTTTCTGCACTATATACTTTTTTTTTACCTAAATCAAATATATTATATAAAAACTGCCTATTTAAATTACTCATTTCAACACTATCAAAATCAACAATTCCTATAAAGCCAACTCCACTAGTGGCAAGATAAGTAAGCGCTGAACTGCCTAATCCACCAGCACCAACACATAATACTTTTGATTTTAAAAGTATATCTTGACCTAAAATACCGATATCAGGCAAAACTACGTGCCTAATATACCGTTGATAAAAATTATACATAATTACGAATCATTAGATATACCAATAATATTTAATAAGCTCAAAAAAATATTATAAAGACTTAAATATAATGATATAGTAATATTAATATAATCAGTTTCACCATTGTTTATTATTGAACTTATTTCATACAGAATAATTCCAGAAGAAAATATTATTACTAATCCGCAAATTAAAACGCTTAATAATTTAATATTAAAAAAAATATTAAAAAAAATACAAAAAATTATTATTACACTACCTATAAACAAAAAATTATTTAAAAAATTAAAATTTTTTTTAGTTATAAAAGTAAAAAAAGATAAGAAAAAAAACATAAATCCAGTTAAAGACAAAGAGATAAAAATAATTTGCGTTCCATTTTTCATGCTTAAAAAATTATTTATAAAAGGTCCTATATAATACCCCATAAAACCAGTTAATAAAAATACAAAAAATAAACTTAAAATACTTTTTTTAAAAAAATTAATAAGAAATAACAAACTAAAATATATAAGCAACATAGAAAAAAAGCTAATTGGTTTTGAATGGAATTTTATGCTAATAAAAGCCATGAAAGCACTAAATAATATAGTGCTAGATAATAAAAGATACGTATTAATCAAAACTTTATTGATAATACCACTACTAACATAAATTTTATTAGTGTAAAGAGACCTTATATTATTATTATTCATAACTTAAACATCCTTAAAATAATAAATTAATAATTTTCATTATAGTTATCATTAGATAAAAACATAGGTTGAAGTAAAATAATAACATCTTCACCATTCAAGTTAATAACATGAGTAATTAATTCTCCACTTAATTCATAGCCTTGTTCTAAAGCTAACGCTATTTTATTTTCAAAATCTTCAATATTATTATCGCTACCTTTAATAATTATACATGGTTTCATAAAAACTCCTTATCAATAGATTTTATACACGCTAATTTTTCATTAATTGATAAATTTATTAAAGAAACACCTGTAGCTTTTCTGCTTATACAAGAAATTTCATCAACTTTTATCCTAGATATAATACCACTATCAGTGATCAAAAGCAAATCATTAATAATTAAAACTTTATCTACACCAACTAAATTGCCGGTTTTTTTATTAACTTTAGTTCCAATCATTCCTTTTCCACCTCTTTTTGTAATATTATATTCATCTACTTTAACACGTTTGCCATATCCATTTTCTGTAACAGTTAAAACATCACTATTTGTATCTAAAACAATCAAAGATACTATAAAATCAAAAGTAGAAAGTTTAAGTCCTAAAACTCCTTTCGTATTTCTACTAGAACACTTTATATCTTTAACAAAAAATCTAACATATTTACCTAAATTAGAAAATATAATAACATTATCAGTTGCATTAACTATTTTAACATTTATAACACAATCATCTTTATTTAAATCAATAACACAGATACCGTTAACACGTTTATTCTTTAATTCAGTTAATAAAATCTTTTTTACAAGTCCTCTTTTAGTAACCATAAATAAATATTTATTTTCATCATAATTTTTAATTGATAAAAAGACAGTAATAGCTTCAGATGTATCTAATTTTAATAAATTAATTATAGGCAAACCCTTAGATTGTCGCAAAGATAAAGGAAAATAACATAAATCAAGCCAATATACCTTGCCATGTGTAGAAAAACATAATAGCACATCATAATTATCACAAATTAAAATATTAGTAATAAAATCATTATTTTTTAAAATAATAGCGCTTTTACCTCTGCCACCTCTGTGTTGAACATTATAATTTTTTAATAATTGAGCTTTTATATAACCAAAATTTGATAAAATGATAACTATAAATTCTTTTTCAATTAGTTCTTTAGGTTGTAAATCATTAGTATTATAAATAATTTTTGTTCTTCTTTTATCGCCAAATTTATATTTAATAAAATTTAGTTCATCCACTATAATAGATTCTAAAACAGAATTATTATTTAAAATACTATTATATTTAGCTATATCACCTAATAGCTGTTCGTAATCATTAAATAAATTATCCTTTTCTAGTTTTGTTAATCTACTTATTTTCATATCTAATATTGATTGAACTTGAATATTTGAAAACTTATACTTACCATCCACAATATTAAAATCACATGAATTTAAATACTTAAACATGCAACTATAATCCCAATCTATTAATAAAAAAGACGATCTTATATCTATAATATCATTTGAATTTACTACTAAATTAATTAATTTATTTAAATTATAAATTACAATACATAAACCTTCCAAAATATGTGCTTTATTTTTAAATTTTATTAAATTAAACTTAGTTCTTCTATATATTATCTCTCTACGATGATTCAAAAAACATTTAATAGCAGATTTTAAATTTAAAAGTTTAGGAATATTATTAACTAAAGCAACCATATTAACACTATAAGTAATTTGCATTTTAGTTTTTAAATACAAATTATTTAAAATAACATCAACATTTTTACCTTTAGAAACATAAATGCATATTCTTAATCCATCTTTATCAGTTTCATCTTTTATTACTTTTACACCTTCAAGCATGCCTGAATTTAATAAGTCATTAAAAGATTCTAACAACTTGGTTTTATTAACTTGATACGGTAATTCATTGATTACTATACATGAATATAAATCTGAAGATTCTATTAAAGTATTAGCTCTTAAAAAGAATTTACCTTTTCCAGTTTTATAAATATCTTTAAGCTCTTCAGCTCCAAAAATAATACCATAACTAGGAAAATCTGGAGCAAAAATAACTGTCATTAAATCTTCTGTTGTTAAACTTGGATTTTTTAAAAACAACAAACAAGCATCGATTACTTCTGATAAATTATGTGGTGGAATATTAGTCGCCATACCTACCGCAATACCACAAGCACCATTAACTAATAAATTAGGTATCATTGTTGGCAAAACTGTTGGTTGTTTTTCGGTATTATCATAATTATCTACAAAATCTACTACCGACAAATCAAGATCTTTTAATAGAAATTCTGAAAATTCTGACATTCTTATTTCAGTATATCGCATAGCAGCAGGCGAATCACCATCTATAGAACCAAAATTACCTTGTCCATCAATTAAAACATACCTCTGAACAAAAGGTTGTGCTAATCTAACTATGCTATCATAAACAGCAATTTCACCATGAGGGTGATATTTGCCTATTACATCACCTACTATTCTAGCAGATTTTTTATAATTCTTATCAAAATTATTATTCAGTTCACGCATAACAAATAATATACGCCTATGAACAGGCTTCAAACCATCTCTAACATCAGGTAAAGCTCTTCCAACTATAACGCTCATAGCATAGCTTAAATAAGAATTTATCAATTCTTCTTCTATAAAAACTTCATTAATATTAGTCATATCGAAAAAAATATCCTAAAATATATTTTGTATAAAATATTTCTTTATCATCTTAAATAAAAATTATATAATAAAAGAAAATAATTATAAATAATAAAGAATGGAATATACAAACATAATAATTAAAAGCGAAGAAAAATTATCAACATTTATAAAAAATAATGTAACTAAAATAAAAATAAATATTTTAATAAGAAAAAAAAAATTTTAGTTAACAAAAAAAAAATAACAATTAAATATAAATTAAAAAACAATGATATTATAAATATAAATAAAGAAATAAAACTTAAGTATAAAGAAAATATAAATATAAATTTAGAAAGTAATATTATAACAGAAAATGAAAATTTTATAGCATTAAACAAACCATGTGGAATAGCAATGCATAATGGAACAAAATCAGAAGAAAATATAATTGATATAATAAAAAACAAAAAATATGATTATATTGAATTATGTCATAGATTAGATAAAAATACATCTGGCTGTATAATATTAGCAAAAAACATCTCTTTCTTAAAAAAATTCAATAAATTAATGACAGAACATAAAGTTATAAAAGAATACCATGCTATTATAAAAGGCAAGATCAATGCTTCTAAAATAAAAATAAAAACAGAAAATAAACTTAATTTATATAATAAAAAAATAAATGATAAAAACAAAGAATCAACAACCATTATAGAAACAATAGAATATTATAAAAAATCATCATTAATTAAAATTTTTCCAAAAACTGGCCGATTACATCAAATAAGAATACATTTAGCACATATAGGATACCCTATAGCAAATGACGATAAGTACGGAAATAAAACATTTAACAATGAATTTAAAAAATACGGAATATCAAGAATGATGTTACACGCTAAATCAATTAGTTTTGTTTGTCCCATGACCCAAAATTTTTTTAAAATAAAATCAAATTATGATTATAAAATGAAAAAACTAATTAAAAATTTAAAAGGATTAAATAATGAATAATGATGATAAAAAAAACACTTATAATATTAAAAAAATATATATTAAAATAACTATATTAACTATATTAGTTATCATATTAATAAGTATAATAATAAATAAAACAGAAATAAACAAAGAACATATAGCTATAATAGAAATAAAAGGTATAATAACAGAAAATAATAACAATTCTAAAAATATCATAAATTTATTAAACAAAGCTTTTTATAATGAGAAATGCAAAGCTATAATACTGAAAATAAATAGTCCAGGCGGAACTCCAGTTCAAACAAATATTATACACAACTATATAAAAAAAATAAGAACTACTAAAAAAAAATATATATTTTCTATAATAGAAGACATAGGAACATCTGGTGCATATTTAATAGCTACAGCTACTGAAAAAATATATTGTGATCCATCAAGCATAATAGGATCCATAGGAGTAATAGTAACATCATTTGGATTCGCAGAAGCTATTAATAAAATAGGTATAGAGAGACGAATATATAAAGCAGGAAAAAATAAAGCTATAATGGATCCATTTACAGAAAAAAATAAAAATGATGAAATTATAATACAACATAACTTAAATATTATACATCAAAATTTTATAAAAACAATAAAAAAAAATAGACCAAATATATCACTAAATTCGCAAAATGATATATTTTCTGGAATTTTTTGGACAGGCAATGAAGCCATGGAATTAGGATTAATTGATGGATTTTATGACATATATACTTTATCATCAGAAATAATAGAAATAAATAATATAATAGATTATAATAACGAAAATATTATAAGTTCATATATAAGTAATATATTTAAACAATAAAGGATTTTAAAAATGGCAGTTCAAAAAAGTAGAAAAAGTAAATCTAAAAGAAATAAACGTCGTAGCGCTAATACAATTTTTATCGCCCCAACTTTATCACAAGATAAAGAAACTAGAGAAATACATATGCGTCATTTTATAACAAAAACAGGTTATTATAAAGGTAATTTGGTACTTAAAAAAGAAAAAAAGAAAAAAAAATACACTGCACAAGATGAAAATAATATAACATGAAATATTTTTAAGAAATTATGTTGCGTCTTATTAATTTTTTATGTTTAATATAAAAACTAATGATGACAAAATCATCATTTTAAAAGAATATTAAAGGAGCTAAAAAATGACAGACACTTTTGAAAGAATAAAAAAAATAATAATAGATCATATAGAAATAGATGATAGCAAGATAACATTACAGTCATCTTTTTCTGATGATTTAGGAGCCGATTCGTTAGATTTAGTTGAAATAATAATGGCTTTAGAAGAACAATTCGAAATAGAAATCACCGATGAAGAAGCAAATAATTTAACAACAATTAAAGATGCTGTAGACTTTGTAAATAATAAACTTTCAAAAAAGGATAGTATATAAAATAATAATATTAATAATATTAATATACTACAATGTAGATAAAAAATTATCTAAATTAGAAAATTTATTATTATTAATAGAACTTCTTAAAAAAGATTCTTCGTGAGTTTCTCTATCAATTGACCTAAACAAACCTAATGGATATGGTACATCGTTAAAAGATAAATTAGCTAACATTAGTTGCAAAAAATTGCTAGATTTAGCATCATGAAATAAAAACTCATTAGATGAATCTTTTTTTTCAACCAAAAACGAAAGAGTTTTAGATAAACATAATTTCTTATCATTATTTATCCCATAAATTAAAGGTAAAGAATGATCTAAATAAATAACTTTGTCAAGTTTATCCTCGCTATCGGTGATACAAGAATATATTTTATTATTAAAAACATTGCAATTTTGCAAAATTTCTATAAAAGACGTCCCTTTATGATTAAAAGCTTTAATAAGTAAATCTTTAAGTCTGCTAGAATCACTATCAACTGCTCTAGCAACAAAAGTACATCCAGCACTTAAAATCATTAATAAAGGATTAATAGACATTTCTAATGACCCATAAGGTGAAGATTTTGTAAAAGTACCTTTTTCTGAAGTTGGAGAATATTGACCTTTTGTCAACGCATAAATTTTATTATTTATAAAAAGTACATTAATATTAATATTTCTTCTAACCATATGTAAAACATGAGATAATCCTATACTAAAACCATCTCCATCACCTATAACTAACCAAACATTTAAATCATCTCTAGATAAACACAATCCAGTTGCTACGGCAGGTGATCGCCCATGTAGTGTATGAAAACCATAAGAATTAATATAATAGGGAAATCGTCCTGAACAACCAATACCAGATATAAAAACAGTATTATTATTTGATAATCCTAATGAATGCAAAGTTTTTTGTACTGTCATCAATATAGCATAATTGCCACATCCAGGACACCACTTAACCTCACGACATGACTCAAAATTATTTAATATATTCATAATAAATCTAAAATTTTATTCTTTAAAAAAAATCTATCAAATGGTTTTCCTGTGATTTGATTAATGTTAATAATTTCAATTTTATACTTAGATCTCAATATAAATGATAATTGACTATTATTTTCTTCTATAACAATAATTTTTTTAAAAGAATTAATAATAACATTTAAATTCTTGGGAAATGGATTTAAATATCTTAAACAAATCAAAGAAAACGATTTATTCATTTCATCATATAATGACCTAACGATACCAAAGACACTACCCCATGTAATAATTAAAATATCACCAAAAGAGTTTCCAATAACAGAAAGTTCTGGTATATAATTTATTAAATTAGTTATTTTTTTAAGTCTCTTATCAATCATTAAAGAATGAATAACTGGATCATGAGAAACATTTCCTGTTAAAATATCCCTTTCCAAACCGCCTATACAAGTAACATTTCCATCTTTACCAGGAACATTCCATTTAATAGAACTATAAATACTATCTTCATTTAAAAAATTACTATTTCTATCCAAAAGCAAATCAATTTTAAAAGCAATTTTTTCTTTTATGTTAGAAAAACTAGGAACTTTCCATAATTCTGAACTATTAGCCAAATTAGCATCAGATAAAATAATAACTGGTGATAAAGCAATTATTGAAAAATAAAAAGCTTCTATAATAGTCCAAAAACAATCACTCGGGCTATTAGGCGCTAAAATGATAACAGGACTTTCACCATGCCTACCAAAAAAAGCAGCTAATAAATCTGTTTGCTCAGACTTTGTTGGTATACCCGTAGACGGCCCACAACGTTGTACGTCTATTAAAACTAATGGCAAATCAGACATTACTGCTAACCCAAGACCTTCTTGCATCAAATCAAGACCTGGGCCACTAGTGCAAGTCAAAGCTAAAGCACCACCATAAGCAGCTCCAATAACAGAACAAATTGCAGCTATTTCATCTTCTAATTGAAATACTCTTACAGATTTATTAGTATAATTTGATAATTCATGAAAAATATCAGATGCTGGAGTTATAGGATAATTAGCAGAATATAAAGGCAAATTAAATAAAAAAGAACTAGAAATAGCACCTACAGCAAAAGCTTTATTACCAGAAATTTTAATTAATTTATCTTCTTCTTGATATAAGTTTATAGGCGGAATAAAAAACTGACTATGAAAAATTTCAACATTAGAACAATAATTATATCCAGCACGCAAAGCTTTTTCATTGGAAACATATAATTCATTATCTCCAAATTTTTTTTTTAACCAATTAATTATGCCATCTATATTTCTATCATAAATCCAACATATCAAACCAAGAGCAAAAAAATTTTTACATTTTTTTGCTTTTGAAACAGTACTTATAACATCCTTAACACATGAATACGTAAGTGTAGTAATAGGTACACTAATTAATTTAAATTTTGATAAGGAATCATCAATTAATGGATTAAAAATATACCCAGCTTTCTTTAAATTTTTATCATTAAATGTATCAGAGTCTACTATCAAAATACCACCAATATTCAACATACTCAAACTAATTTTTAAAGCAGCTGGATTAAAAACTATTAAAGAATCAATTTTATTATCAAAACTAAAAATTTTTTTACTGGATATAGTAACTTGAAAACCAGAAACACCGGATATAGACCCAGCTGGTGCTCTTATTTCAGACGGATATTCAACAAAAGTATAAACATCGTTACCAGATTTTATAACACTAGAATCAGTAAATTGATTTCCTATCAATTGAATGCCATCACCAGAATCTCCAGCGAATCTTATAACAACTTTATCTAAATATAATCTATCCATAAAAACACAAAAAATATAATTGAGTTTAGTATAATAAAAAACTATAATATAATCAAATAAAAAAAGAGAAATTAATTATGGTAGAAAAAAAGAAACAATCTCAACAAGAAATAATAATAACTAGAGCAGACCTACCTTTATCTTGTCCAATAAATCAGACATGGGCTGGCCATCCAAAAATATATCTAGATATTAAAGAGAGAAAAAAAGTAATATGCCCATATTGTGGAAACATCTATAAATTAATAGATTAATTAATATTTCCTATTTAAAATAAAATCTATCAAAGACAAAGCTAAATAAGTATACTTGGACTCAGGTATACTTAAAATAGCTTTTTTAGCCAAATTTGCATAATTAGCTGCCAAATTAAATGTATAATTTAAAGAATCAGACTTTAATATAATGTTTTTAACTTCTAAAACATCGCTTAATTCAAGATCTTTAATTAAAACTTTTTTAACTAAATCTTTATTAGGCGTACTATGAGTCATAAAATTGACTAAAGGTAAAGTAAAAGTTGAACTTTTAATATCATCAGCTACGTTCTTGCCAAACCTTACATCATCAGTAGAATAATCAAGAAAATCATCGATAAGTTGATATGCTATACCTAAATACATACCATAATCAAACGCAGCTTTTCTAATTTCATCATTCAAATTAGATAATATAGGCGCAATAGACGCTGCAGCTGCAAAAAGTTGAGCTGTTTTACATTTTATTATATTAATGCAATCAGATTCTTTTATGTCAAAATTATTTCTATTAACTAATTGATAAACTTCACCTTCAGACATAATATTAGTAGTATCAGACATTAACTTTAAAATATTCAAATTACTAACACTAACCATCATTTGAAAAGCTCTTGTATATAAAAAATCACCTACTAATATGGCTTCTTTATTACCCCATAATTTATTAGCAGTAAGTTTTCCACGCCTTTTATCTGATAAATCAACAACGTCATCATGTAACAAAGTAGCTGTATGAATCAACTCAATAGCACTAGCCATAGAAACAGATTTGTCTAAATCTGATGAAAAAATTTTTGAAAATAAAATAACTATTAAAGGTCTTATCCTCTTACCACCATAAAGAATAACATATTCACCAACATTTCCAATTAGATCTATATTAGAATATAAACTTTTTACTATAAAATCTTCTATCATTTTCATTTCTATACTAAATTTTCTTCTTAAATCTTCTATATTATTCATATACTATCCTAATTTTATCAAAAAAAAACAAAATATTAATTTATTACTTGTGGTTTTTGAATAAAAATTATACACTTTTTTACAATTAAAAAAAAATAAAAAAAATGAAAAAAAAATCGACTTCATTAAAAAATATTGATGAAAGCATAGATTTTTACAAACAAAAAATTAAAAACATACCAATTCTATCAAAAGACGAAGAATATAATTTAGCAAAAAAATTTAAAGAAAAAAATGATATACAAGCAGCAAAAAAATTAATAGAATCTAATATAAATTATGTTATTAAAATAGCAAAAAATTATTCTGGTTACGGTGTACATATAAAAGATTTAATTCAAGAAGGAATAATAGGCTTAATGAAAGCAGTCAACAAATTTAATCCAGAAAAAAAAAATAGATTAATATCTTTTGCAATTTACTGGATAAAATCTGAAATACATGAATATATTATAAAAAATTTAAAAATAGTTAAAATAGCTTCAACAAAAAAACAAAAAAAACTATTTTTTAATTTAAAAAATATTAAAAAAATAGGTTGGTTAAATAACAATGAAAAAAAACCTATAATAAATTTATTAAATACTAAAAATAAAGAATTAGATTATATGGAAAAAAGATTAAATTCTAAAGATATAAAAACGGAATTGCACGACGATAATACATTAGATGAAAAAAATTACGAATTAGAATGTTATACAAATAAAATAAATAATGATAATAACCCATTAATAGTAATAACAAATACTAACTTAACACAAGAAAACAAAAATAAATTAAACAAAGCTTTATATAAACTAGATAAAAGAAGTCTAGATATAATAAAAAATAGATGGCTAAATGAAAATGCATACACTCTAAAAAAATTAGCAGATTTATATAACATATCATCAGAAAGAATCAGACAAATAGAAAATAATGCAATTAAAAAATTAAAATTTTTAATAGAATTAGAAAAATAAAACAAATAGTATTATGAATATTAACGAATTAAAAAATAAAACAATATCAGATCTTATTATAATAGCAGCTGATCTAAATATAAATGACATAGGCAGAATGAGAAAACAAGAAATAATATTTGCTATTCTAAATGAAAAAGCTAAAAAAGGCGATAGTATATGTGGTAAAGGTGTACTAGAAATACTACCTGATGGATTTGGATTTCTAAGATCTCCAGATAGCTCATACTTAGCTGGCCCAGATGATATATATATTTCTCCCAGTCAAATAAAAAAATTTAATTTAAGGACAGGTGATGAAATAAAAGGCAAAATACGTCCACCAAGAGATGGTGAACGATATTTTGCTTTATTAAAAGTAGATGAAATAAATACAGAAATTCCAGAAATAGCAAAAAATAAAATAGCCTTTGAAAATTTAACACCACTACACGCATGCGAAAAATTTATATTAGAAATAAAAAACAACAATAACGAAGACATGACTTCAAGAATAATAGATATAGCAGCACCAATAGGAAAAGGGCAAAGAGCATTATTAGTCTCACCACCAAAAGCAGGAAAAACAGTTATGTTACAAAATATAGCAAAATCATTAACCGAAAACAATAAAGATTGTTATCTAATGGTACTATTAATAGATGAACGGCCAGAAGAAGTTACAGAAATGTCAAGATCTGTTAAAGGAGAAGTTATTGCTAGTACATTTGATGAACCAGCTAGTAGGCATATTCAAGTAGCAGAAATGGTAATAGAAAAAGCTAAAAGATTAGTTGAACATAAAAAAGATGTCGTAATATTACTGGATTCTATAACTAGATTAGCTAGAGCATATAACACTGTAGCGCCATCATCAGGAAAAGTACTCACTGGTGGAGTAGATTCAAATGCCTTGCAAAGGCCTAAACGTTTTTTTGGTTCAGCTAGAAATATAGAAGAAGGCGGTAGTTTAACAATCATAGCTACAGCTTTAATAGAAACTGGGTCAAAAATGGATGACGTTATATTTGAAGAGTTTAAAGGTACTGGCAATTCTGAAATTTATTTAGATAGAAAAATATCAGAAAGAAGAGTTTATCCAGCAATAAACATTATAAAATCAGGTACAAGACGAGAAGAATTATTAATTAACCCTAATGAACTACAAAAAATATGGCTATTAAGAAAAATATTACATCCAATGGATGAAGTAGAAGCTATGGAATTTTTAATAAAACATTTGAAAAATTCAAAAACTAATGAATATTTCTTTGAATTAATGAATACAAAAATAAGTTAAAATAATATGACATATAATTTTATAATAAAAAATATATTTATAATAATTACAATAATTACAATAATTACTTTTTTAATAATAATAGAAATAAAAGATTATAAATATAAAAAAAATGGTTTAACCCCTCAAGAAGCAATAAGACTTTTAAATAATAACAATGCAATTATAATAGATTTAAGAGAAGAATTTTTATTTAATAATTGTTATATACTTAATTCAATTAATATACCATTTAATAAAATAAATGATAATAAAAACATTTTATTGAGATATAAAAAAAACTTAATAATATTAATAGAAAATAAAAAAAATAATAAAAAAGCTCTTAACATGCTTAAACAATATGGTTGTAATAATGTAATGTATATAATTAATGGTATAGACGCTTGGATAAAAAACGAACTACCTACATACAAAAGAGTAAAAAAATGAATATAATAATATATACAACACAAACATGCATGTATTGCAATTTAGCAAAACAAATATTAAAAGAAAAAAAATTAAACTTTACAGAAATCAATGTAGAAAATGATTTAAATGTATTTAAATCTCTTATTACTAAAACAAATCACAAAACAGTTCCACAAATTTTTATAAACGACACTTTTATAGGTGGTTACACAGATTTATGCGATTTTTTAAAAAAAAATAACTAAGTACTTATAATAAAATCATTAATAGTTTGCCCTATTTTATCAATTGACTTTATTATATAAACATCACTTTTCTTCAAAAGTTCTATCTTCTCATAAGCTCTTCCACTAAGTGAACGTACTATTGCGCCAGCATGTCCCATTCGCTTACCTAAAGGCGCGCTATTTCCAGCTATATAAGCAAATACTGGCTTTTTCATATTATTTTTTAAATAAAATGCAGCATCTTCCTCTAAAGACCCACCAATTTCACCTATAAGTAAAATAACTTTAGTATTTTCACATCGATTAAAAAAATCTAAAAAATCAATAAAATTTGATCCTACAATAGGATCTCCACCTATACCTATACTCATGCTTTGCCCTAAATTAAAATCTGATGTTTGTTTAATAGCTTCATAAGTTAATGTTCCAGATCTAGATACAATACCAACTATACCTTTCTTATGTATATTAATCGGCATAATTCCTAATCTACAAACATCAGGAACAACAAGACCTGGAGAATTAGGACCAATAAAAAATACTTTTTTTTCCTTTAAAATTTTTTTTATAAAAAACATATCCAAAAGTGGGATTCCCTCTGTAATACAAACTATAAATTTAATGCCAGCATCGATAGACTCTAAAATGGAATCAACACATTTATTTGCTGGAACAAATATAATACTTGCATTAGCATTAGTTAAATTAACAGCGTCTTTAGCATTATCAAAAACAGGTTTTCCTAAATGATAAATTCCATTTTTACCAGGTGAAATACCAGCCACAATATTAGTATTATATTTAATAGACAAATCTGAATGATATGTTCCCATTTTACCAGTAAACCCATGACAAACAATTTTCATTTTTTTTAAAAAATCAACATTCATTTACTTTCCTTAGAAATAGCAACAACTTTTTCAATAGCTTTAGAAAAATCAGGTTCAAAAAAAACATTACTTTTTATTTCAGATAAAATTAAAAAAGCTTCTTCTGATTTATTCCCAACAAAACGAACAACAATAGGTATATTAATATTAAATTTATTAATATAACTAACAATACTTTTAGCTATAGAATCGCACTTAATTATACCGCCAAAAATATTAAACAATATACATTTAACTTTAGTATTTAACATAATTATTCTTATGGCATTAAAAACCTTATCTTCAGTTGCATCTCCACCTATATCTAAAAAATTAGCCGGAAATCCATTTCTAGCTTTTATTAAATCCATCGTAGCCATAGCTAATCCGGCGCCATTAACAATACAACCGATATTACCATCCAAAGATATATAACTTAAATTATACTTTTTTGCTTCAATTTCTAAAAGATCATATTGTAATAAATCATTAATGGAAAACAAATTTTCTTGTCTAAAAAAAGCATTATCATCAACCTCAAATTTAGCATCCAAACATAAAAATTCATCATTTTTTAAAACTAAAGGATTTATTTCTAACAAAACTAAATCATTACAAATAAAAATATCTAAAAATGAAGATAACAACATCTTAACTTTTATAAAAAAAGATAAATCTAAATTTAATTTTTTTAAAACATATTTAATTTTATAATCAGATAAACCAAAAAAAGGTTCTATATTAATAGAAAAAAAATTATCATTAGATGCATCTTCTATTAACCCTCCAGAATTACACGAAAATAAGAAACACAAATCTTCACTTGATTTATCGACAAACAAAGATAAATAAAAACTTCTAGAAAAATCTACAACTTCTTCAACAAGAATTTTATTGACTAATTTGAATTCGCCACATGTTTGATTAGTAATAATTTTAGAGTTTAGCATAAAACTAATTTTAGAATATAAATCATTAAAATTATTATTTAGCAAAATAACGCCACCTGATTTAGCTCTAGCACCAGAATGAATTTGCGCTTTTAAAAACACTTTATCAGAAACAATACATGAATTTATTTTACAAATAGAATCTAAATTTTCTACAAGAAAGGATTTAGGCACTAAAATATTATTTTTTTTTAAAATAAATTTACTTTGATATTCATGTAAATACATATTTATCTCTATAAAAATAAATTATATTATATATAAATATACATATATCTTTAACAAAAAAAATGAAAAAACAAATTAAAAAATTAAAAAAAACAAGAAAAATATTATTACAAAGCTTATACAGTATATATCTAAATAAAGACACTAATATTAATGAATTAATAAAATATAAAAATAAAAATAAAATAAATGAATTATTTTTAGAAAAAGTAGCACAAAAAATAATTAAAAAAAATGCAATTTTAGACTTGATAATAAAAATTAATACAAATACTCACGCTAACATCGGAATAATAGAAAAAATCATACTAAAAATAGCTATATTTGAAATATTTTTTAAAAAAAATATACCAAACAAAATAACAATAAACGAAGCTATAATACTAACAAAAACTTTTTGTCCTCAAAAAAGCTATAAAGTTATAAATAAAAGCTTAGATAAAATAATAAAAAATTTATAAATTATTTATCTTCAAAAAATTTATTGCTAAAACCATTTTCTATTTCTCTTAAAGCTATTACAGTAGGTTTATTCTTTAAAGGATCTACAAATAATTTTGAATTCTTTGTAGAAATATCTTTAGCTCTTTTAGAAGCTATTAAAACCAATTCAAACTTATTAGAAAAAAATTTATAACAATCTTGAAATATAAATTCAGACATAAAATTAATTCCAATTAATTAAATCAAAAACTAAGTAAACGAACTACTAATATTAAAACATAATTTTTTTAAACCTATTTTATTTTTAGAAGAAATATAAAAAACATTTGAATAATTAAATTTTAATAAAAAATTTTTATCTATACTGCAAGCATCTAATATTAAATCTATTTTGTTAATTATTAACCATTTTTTTATTTTAATTAAATCTGAATTATACGCTTTTAATTCATTATTAAGCACTATAATTTCATTTAATAAATCTTTTTTAGATTTAATGTTATAAACATCTATAAAATGTAATAATAATTTAGTCTTTAATAAATGCTTTAAAAAATTAAAACCCAATCCAACGCCTAATGATGATCCTTCTATAATACCAGGTATATCAGCTATTAAAATTTTATTGAAATTAAAAAATTTTAAAGTACCTAAAATAGGGTATAACGTAGTAAAAGAATAATCTTCAACTTTTGAAAAGACATTTGAAACATTATTAATAAATAACGATTTACCAACATTAGGAAAACCTAACAAACCAACATCAGCTAATAATTTTAACTCTAAATGAATTTTAGCTAACTTAGATAATCCACCCAAAACCAATTTATCAAAAACATTTTTATCACATGATTTCAAAAAAAAATTACCAAAACCTGAACGCCCGCCTTTTAAAACTAAAAATTTATCTTTATCCTTTAAAATTTCTACAATAAATATATTTCTTTCATTATCATATATAAAAGTACCTAATGGTACATAAATTAAAAGATCATCTCCACTCTTTCCAGTTCTAAAATTAGGTTCTCCATTCAAACCGTCAGATGCTTTATAATGAATATTAAACTTTAAATTATTAAATGTATTTATATTTCTATCACCAATAAAATATACATCTCCACCTCTCCCACCATTTCCACCATCAGGCTTATTGTATGACCTATTTTTAACAAAACTAATGCAACCATTACCACCTTTACCTGAAGAAATATATAAGTCTATAGAATCAATAAAAGACATATATTTTAATTATCAATAATATTAACGTATAAAGTTTTATTTTTACCTTTTGGCAAAAACTTAACAAATCCATCTTTCAAAGCAAATAAAGTATGATCTTTTCCTAATCCAACATTAATACCATTATGAAATTTAGTACCTCTTTGTCTTACAATTATATTACCGCTTTTAACAAATTCTCCACCAAAACACTTTATACCCAAACGTTTTGATTTTGAATCTCTACCATTTCTAGAACTACCTCCAGCTTTCTTTTGAGCCATAAAAACTCCTAAAAAATTACTTATTACCTATAAAAACTACTTTTAACGTAGTCATTTTTTGTCTGTTACCTATACGTTTCATATGATGTTTTCTTCGCCTAAACTTCAAAGCTATTTTTTTATCTAACTTATAATGATTAATAACTTCTAATTTAACAATAAAATCTTTTAAAAAAGGTTTTCCAAAAAACAAATCATCACCATTAGAATATAACATAACATCATTTATATTAATAATACTATTAATTGCTACATCTATAAAATCAACTTTAATAAAACAATTTTCTTTAACAAAATATTGCTTATTTCTATCTAAAATTAAAGCATACATTTTAAAATCCTTAAAAATAAAACTATTTTTTTTTTAAAAAAACTTCATTACAATTTTTATTAAACCATGATATGTCATTTATACTTGAAAAAGTTAATTCATTATAAAAAAAATTCACTTCATAAGTACAAACTTTAGATTTTGGATAAATATTTTTAATATAAATATTAATAATATTAATATCAAATCTACTAAATGAAAAACTACTAAAAATACTTTTATCAAAAAAAAATTTAAGATCTAAGAACAATTTACTCCAATTAATATTAAAATTATATAACAAAACAGGAATTTGTCTTAAAATCAAAAATTTATCATCAAATAACTCAAAAACTAATCCATATGTATTTAAAATATTTTTAAATTCTAAAAATATAGAAAAAACTTCCACGCTTAATAATTCACAATATAAAATTTTCTTATTTAAAATTCTATTATATTTTAAATACTGATTAGAAAAAAGTTTAACCAAAACTCTATTTCTAATAACCGGTAAATAAGTAAAATATAATTTATTATTTAAATAAAAACAAACATTTAAACAATTATAAATTAAAATAATATTATTATTATTTTTAAAATACTTGTTAACATTATTATTCATACAAAAAAATTTATCAGGATCAGGATCTATATCTATTTTATGGATTAAATCATTTTTCTTATAAAAATTATCAGAACATTTTAAATCATTTGAATTTATTGATTTAGACATCGAATCAAATAAAAATTTATAAATAACATCAAAATTTTTAAATACTATATCCATTTTATTTATACTAAAAAAAATTGTATATAAAGATGGATCTAAATACAAATAAACACAATAACTTAAATTGTTTTTTTCACTCTTATTATAAAAAATATCATCAAATACTTTATCTATTAAATCAGAATTAACTATTCTATTATTAACAAAAAAAAATTTAAATTTATTTATTTTTTTTTTAACAGAATTAAAATAAATAACTCCATGTAAATTTAGATCATCTAACGAATAATTCAAATTAATAATATCGTCTATTCTTAATCCAGGATAAAAAAAAGATAAACGATTAAATTTAGAATACATATTATTGCATCTAGGAAAATTATACAATTCAACCCCATTTGAATAAAAAACAAATCTTACATCAAATCTAGATAAAACCATGCACGATAAAACATGAAATATATCATATTTTTCTTCTAAAATTTTTTTAGAATTATTTTTAAATTCAGAATTATTATAAAATAAATCTCTAACTTCTACAGTTGTGCCATTAATACCTGGACACTTTAAAACATTATAATCAGAATTAGAATAATTAAAATTAATGTCATAAGCAAAATCTTGATCATAAGGTTTAGAAATAATATTTAGTTTAGATAAAGATCTTATAACATATAAAGACTCACCTCTAAACCCATAAGTGCTAATACAGTTCAAATCATCAATTTTAGATATTTTACTAGTGTTAAACCTAAGTCCAATTTTATTTAAATCATTTTTATATATTCCTATTCCATCATCAACAACTTTAATTAATTTAGCTCCATAATTCTCAATATAAATAACTATACTAGAACTATTGGCATCTAAACTATTTTCTATTAATTCTTTTAATACACATGACGGATATTTAATTAAAAAACTAATACTAAACTTATCTATTATTTCTTTAGATAATTGATTAATAAAAAATCGTTGCATAAAATATTAGAAAAAAATTCTATCCTCTTTAAAATAATAAATATTTAATATACATCTATAACAAATTTTCAAACCTTTTGAAAAATAAACATTCCTATGCCAACATCTTTCACATTTAAAAAAAACAGATTTTAATACTTCGAAACTAATACATTTAATATTATAATTCAAAATAACGGAGACATTAGATACTAAAAAAAATAAAAATAAATCTGTATTAATTTTAAAAAAAAAATCATACCAATAAATATTACAATAAACAAATAAATTTAATTCTAATGACGATCCAATATTGAATTTACGTCTAAAATTTTCTATAAGTTTATTAACTATTTCTTTAATTAAAAATAACTTATCAAAAAATATAAAATCAAAAATACTAAAATACATTTCATTTAAAAATAAGTTAATTTTTAAATCAAAAATGCTTAAATGAACAGAAATGTCATCAACATACTTCATATTTTTCCAGATTTCTTCTGACGTAAATGACAAAATAGGTGATATTAGTTTAACAAATTCGTACAAAATATAATATAATGTAGATTGACAAGCTAATCTTAAAATAGAATCAGATCTAGTTAAATATAATCTATCTTTTATTATCTCAAAATATTTGCTACCTAATTCATCTATACAAAAATTATATATTTTTTTATAAACATTAAAAAATTTATAATTATTAAAATCAAAAATAACACTATTTCTAAAAAAAACAAATTTATTCAAAATCCATTTATCAATATAAAAAATATTAAGATAACGTATCAAATTAATCTCTGGATTAAAATCATTAACATTAGATAAAATAAATCTAAAAGTATTTCTAATTTTTCTATATGATTCACATATACGACTTAAAATTTCCTCAGATATATTAACATCAAAACCATAATTAACAGACGATACCCATAATCTTAATACATCAGCTCCATAAACACTTACAACATCATTTGGTGATATAACATTATTTAAAGATTTAGACATTTTCCTACCAAAACCGTCTAAAACAAACCCATGAGCTAATATAGTAGCAAAAGGTGCTAAATTATAATTAGCAACGGAATTTATTAAAGACGATTGAAACCAACCTCTGTACTGATCATTGCCTTCCAAACATAAATCAAAAGGAATTCTTAAAAAAACAAACTTATTTAAAATAAATTCGTAAACAGAACTAGAATCATACCATACATCCAAAACATCTACAACTTTTTTGTATACTTGAGAATCAATATTAAAATAAGAAAAAACATCAATATCATACCAAAAATTAGTACCGCTTTTTTTAATAATATTGATTATTTCATCTAAAATTTGTAACGACATAGGATGTAATTCGTTGCTATTCTTATTTACAAACAAAAATATAGGAACTCCCCAAATCCTCTGTCTAGAAATACACCAATCAGGGCGCTCACTAATCATAGAAATTATTTTATTTTTTCCATTATCAGGTATCCACTTAACAACATTTCTAGATAAATCAATAACTTTTGTTCTTAAACATTTATTATCTATACTTAAAAACCATTGATTAGTAGTTCTAAATATAAGAGCACTTTTATGCCTCCAACAATGCGGGTATCTATGTAATACAGTCTCATGTAATAATAAATTATTTTTATCTTTTAATTTTTGAATAATATTATAATTAACATCCTTTATATTTAAGCTAGAAAAGTCTTCTACATCTCCATAAAAATAACCATTTACATCAATTCTATTTTGAATCGGTAATCCAAATTTTAAAGCTACCTTATAATCATCATATCCATACCCAGGAGCTATATGAACACAACCAGTACCAGAATCACTAGAAACATGCTCACTTAAAACAACTTTAACAAATTTGTTATATAACGGATGAATTATTCTCATGCTCATAAAAAAATCAGCATCAAATTTATATAAAACATGTATTCTAGTAAAACCTAATTTTTTAACAACATTATCTAATAATTTTTTATCAAAAATATATCCCACTTCTTTATAAGCAATAAGTACATATTCAGCTTTAGAATTCAATGCTATAGCTTCATTAAAAGGCAAAGTCCAGGGTGTAGTTGTCCAAATGATAAAACCTATTTTACGAAAATAAAATTTATCAAAAAATTTTTCAAAATCAAAAATTTCAAAAAATACATAGATAGAATCTGATTCCTTATCTAAATATTCTAACTCAGCATCTGCTAATGCAGAAGTACAATCAAAACACCAATAAACAGGTCTAACACTGCTATAAATATATTTATTTTTCAACAAAGATTTAAAAGTTTTAACAATAGATGATTCAAATTCAAAATTCATAGTTATATAAAAATCATTCCATGATGCATTAATACCTAAACGTATAAAAGAATTTTTTTGAATATTAATTTGCTCTTCAGCGTATTTTCTGCATAATTCTCTAAAATCACTATCAGAAATTAAAAATTTTGATTTTTTTATTAATTTTTCTACGTTAAGTTCTATAGGTAATCCATGGCAATCCCATCCTGGAACAAAACTAATTAAAAATCCATCTAATTTTTTAAACTTACATATAATATCTTTTAGAATTTTATTAAAAGCATGTCCTATATGAATATCGCCATTAGCATATGGCGGACCATCATTCAAAACAAAAATTTGTTTACTAAATGATTTTTTATCATATAAGCTTATATTTTCCCAAAATTTTAAAATATTAACTTCATTTAAACTAAGGTTAGCTTTCATAGAAAAATTAGTTTCAGGTAAATTTAATGTACATCTATAATCCATGACATATCTCATTTAAAACTTTATTAAATTAAACAAAAATATATAAAAAATAACAACATAATATGTTTTTTTTTTAAAAAAAATATAAAAAAAATTTGCATAATTTTTATAAAAAATATATATTATATAAAAAATATTGCTGACGTAGCTCATCTGGTAGAGCAGCTGACTTGTAATCAGCAGGTAGTAGGTTCAAGTCCTATCGTCAGCTAAATTCTAATTAATTTTCTTGACTTTTATTAATTAGAATGAAAAAATATCTACTTATCAAAGGAGGAGTGCCCGAGTGGACAAAGGGAACAGACTGTAAATCTGCCGATCGAAAGATCTACGTAGGTTCGAATCCTACTTCCTCCAAAAAAAATCAAATCAAAAAACGCGGATGTAGTTTAACGGTAAAACTTCAGCCTTCCAAGCTGATAAAGTGGGTTCGATTCCCATCATCCGCTTTTTAAAAACTTAAAGCCCATATAGCTCAGAGGTAGAGCATTTCCTTGGTAAGGAAAAGGTCACCGGTTCAATTCTGGTTATGGGCTAAATTTTAAGGAGATAATAAGTGTCAAAATTAAAATTCGAAAGAACTTTACCTCATATAAATGTTGGTACAATAGGGCACGTTGATCATGGAAAAACAACTTTAACAGCTGCAATTACAAAAATACTATCTAAAAAGTTTGGTGGAGAATTTAAAGACTATGGTGATATAGATTCAGCTCCAGAAGAAAAAGAAAGAGGAATAACAATATCAACGGCACATGTAGAATATACGTCAGAAAAAAGACATTACGCTCATGTTGATTGTCCTGGACATGCTGATTATGTTAAAAATATGATAACGGGTGCAGCACAAATGGATGGAGCTATACTAGTCGTATCAGCTGCTGATGGACCTATGCCTCAAACCCGCGAACATATATTATTAGCAAGGCAAGTTGGAGTTCCAAGTATAATAGTTTATTTAAATAAAGTAGACATGGTAGAAGATGAAGAATTATTAGAATTAGTAGAAATAGAAATAAGAGAATTATTATCAAAATACGATTTTCCTGGAAATGATATACCTATTATAAAAGGTTCTGCATTAAAAGCTTTAAATGATGAAAATAAAGAATTAGGCGAAAAATCTATATTAAACTTAGTAGATACTATGGATAAATATTTTCCTATTCCTAAAAGAGATGTTGAAAAACCATTTTTATTACCAATAGAAGATGTATTTACAATTTCAGGTAGAGGAACTGTAGTAACAGGAAGAGTTGAAAGAGGTATAATAAAAGTAGGCGATGAAGTAGAAATTGTTGGTATTAAAAAGACAATTAAGACAACATGCACAGGTATAGAAATGTTTAGAAAAATATTAAATGAAGGTCAAGCTGGAGATAATGTAGGAGTATTATTACGCGGTACAAAGAAAGAAGAAGTAGAAAGAGGGCAAGTATTAGCAAAAACAAAAAGTATAACTCCTCATAAAAAATTTAAAGCAGAAGTTTATGTTTTAAGTAAAGAAGAAGGTGGAAGACACACTCCATTTTTTAATGGATATAGACCACAATTTTATTTTAGAACTACCGATGTTACAGGAGAAATAATTCTGCCTAAAAATATAGAAATGATTATGCCTGGCGATAATATAAATATAGAAATAAATTTAATATATCAAATAGCAATGGAAGAAGGTTTACGTTTTGCTATACGAGAAGGAGGAAAAACAGTAGGTGCTGGAATAGTATCTGCTATTATAGAATAATAAAAAAAGGTCAGTGGCTCAATTTGGTAGAGCAGCGGTCTCCAAAACCGCAGGTTGTGGGTTCGAGTCCCTCCTGGCCTGTATTTTTTTAAAAAAAATGAAAAATCATAAAATTAAAAAAATTACAATAATAACAATATCTATACTTATTGTATTATTAACATTAATTAATATTTTAATAAAAAATAAAATTTTCATGCTTGTTATAATATTAAGTATGTTTATTGCTTCTATAATTATTTTATTAAAAAATAAAAAATCAGAAATACTTGAATTAAAATCAGAAATAAAAAGTATAGTTTGGCCAGATAAAAAAGAAGTGAATCAAACAATGTTAACAGTAACTATTATAATAATAAGTTCTAGTTTAATCATTTGGTTAATCGATTCTATGTTAACATTTTTAATATCAAAAATAATATGATTAAAGAAAATAAATTAAAAAATTGGTATATTATTCAAACAGTTTCTGGTCACGAAAATAAAGTAAAAGAACAATTACAAGAAAAAATATTAAATCAAAATTTAAATACATTATTTGGAAAAATACTTATACCAACAGAAGACATAATAGAAATAAAAGCTGGTAAAAAATATACAAGTAAAAGAAAAATATTTCCTGGGTATGTCTTGATAGAAATGCAAATAACTGACGAAACACTACAAATAATAAAAAATATAAAATATGTATTTGGGTTAATCGGAGGCACATCTGGAAATCCAGTCGCATTAAGTGAAGAAGAAACTAAAAATATTCTTGATAAGATGAAAGAAAGTTCAAAAAAACCTAAACCTAAAAAACTTTTTGAAACTGGAGAAATGGTTCGCGTAATAGATGGTCCATTTTCAGATTTTAATGGCACTGTAGAAGAAATAAATTATGATAAAAATAGACTTTGTGTAGGAGTACTTATTTTTGGAAGATCAACACCAGTAGATTTAGATTTTAGTCAAGTTGAAAAAATATAAAAGGTAAAATAAATGAAAATAACAGTAAAATTACAAATAAAAGCACAAGAAGCAAATCCTAGTCCACCTATAGGCCCAGCACTAGGATCAAAGGGCATAAATATAATGAATTTTTGCAATAAATTTAATGACGCAACAAAAAATATGCCTGAAATTAAAAAAGGTACTTTAGTTTCTGTTATAATACATATATATCCAGATAAAAGTTTTGATTTCATAATAAAATCAACACCTACTTCAAATATAATTAAAAGCATTTTAAATATAGAAAAAGGCAGTCAAAGTCCAAATAAAATAAAATTATGCAAAATTAAAAAAGAACAATTAGAATTAATTGCAAAACAAAAAATAAATGATTTAATAGTAAATTCAAATGATGCTGCTATAAAAACAATATTAGGCACAGCAAAAAGTATGGGGATAGAAATAGAATGACCAAAAAAATTAAAGATAATATTAAAAATCAAGTTTATTCTTTTGATAAAGCAATAGAACTAATAAAAAACTCAAAAAAAAGAAAATTTATTGAAAGTATAGATGTAGCTATACAATTAAATATTGTTCCAAACAAAAAAAATATAAGCATAAAAGGACATGCAATTCTTCCAAACAAAATAAATAAAAATAAACGAATAGCAGCTTTTCTAACAAAAGATAATGAAATAACTGAAGCAAAAAATCAAAATATCGATATAATATTAGACGAAAAAAACATACACGACTTTAATAAAAAAAATATAAATTTTGATTTAATTATAACAACTCCAAATTCAATAATAAAAATGGGTAAATTAAATAAAATTTTAGGTTCTAAGAATTTAATGCCTGACATAAAATATGGAACAATAACAACAAATATAACAGATACATTATCAAAAATAAAACAAAATTATATAAAATTTAAAAACGATAAAACAGATGTAATACATTCATCTATAGGTAAAATTGATTTAGAATCAAATAAATTAAAAGAAAATTTAGAAACATTAATAAATGAAATAAAAAAATTCAAACCTCATACATGCAAAAATATGTCAATTAAAAAAATACATGTATCAAGTACAATGGGATGCGGTATTGAAATAAATTTAAATTCATTAAATATTCAGTAAAAAAAATGAAAAATACTAAAGAAAAAAAAGCATCTATAATTAAAGATATAAATAATTTAATATTAAATTCTGTTTCTACAACAATCATAGATTATTCAAAAGTTACGTCTCTAGAATTAAAAAAAATAAGAAAAGATTTATTTAATAAAAATATACAAGCAAAAGTATTAAAAAATAATTTAATAAAAAAATCATTAATTGAAACAGATAATACAAAATTAATGCCATATATAAGTGGACAAATAATACTAATATTCAGTAATAATGAAATATCTGAACCATTAAAAATAATAAAAAATTACAGTTTAAAAAATGATAATTTAAAGATTAAAGCAACATATGTATATGGAAAAATTTTTTCAAGTATAGATACACAAAAAATAATAAACTTAAATTCAAAAGAACAAGAATTATTTAATTTAATGTATGGTCTTAAAACACCAATGATAAGACTGGTAATTCTATTAAGTAATTTATTAAAAACAAAAAAAAATGGAGAAAACGATGAAAATAAGTAATGAAGATATTATAAATGCTATTTCAAATATGAATATATTAGAATTAACTGAATTAACAAATTTAATTGAAAAAACATTCAATATATCAATACAACATCAACAAATAACTAATAATTCAGAAAAAAAAGAAGAAAATGTAAAAGTTGAAGAAAAAACAAGTTTTACAATAATAATGACTTCATTTGGTGATAACAAATTAAACGTAATTAAAACTATAAGAAGTATATTAGACTTAGGTCTTAAAGAAGCAAAAGAATTTGTAGAAAAGCTTCCAGCAACTGTAAAAGAAAATATTCAAAAATCAGACGTAGAAAAAATAAAGACCGCTTTAGAAACAAGTGGTGCTAAAATAGAAATAAAATAATGTTTAATTTAAGCGGAAAATATTTATGATAAATACAGAAAACATGTTATTATCATACACAGAAAAAAAATGTCTGCGCGCAAATTTTGGCGAACATATAGAAAAATTAAAAATTCCAAAATTACATAACATTCAAATAAAATCGTATGAAAAATTCATTCAAGAAGATACTGAATTATATATTCAAAGAAAAAACATAGGATTAGAATACGTTTTAAAATCTATATTTCCAATACAAAGTAATAGTAAAAATTCAAAATTAGATTATATTAGTTATTCTATATCTAAACCATTATTTACAGCAGCAGAATGTAAAATTAAAGGATTAACTTACGCCAGTCCATTAAAATTAAAATTAATCTTTACAAAAAACATAAATTCTAAAAAAGAAAAAATTAAACCACTAGAGCAAGATGTATATATTTTAGATATGCCATTAATGACTCCAAAAGGAACATTTATAATAAATGGTACCGAAAGAGTAATAGTGTCACAACTACACAGATCTCCAGGATTATTTTTCGAAATAGATAAAACTAAACAAAATATGTATACAAATAAAATATCATATATAGCTAAAATAATACCACATCGAGGCTCATGGTTAGATATAGAAATAGATACTAAAAATTGCATTTTCGGACGTATAGATAAAAAAAGAAAATTCCCAATTACAATATTATTAAAAGCGCTAAATTTTAACACAGAAGATATAATAAATATATTCGCAACTGAAAAAACTTTAATTGATACAGATTTTAAAAGCAATAATGACGACATCATAGAAAACAAAAACTATAAAAACTACATAATAAATACATTAAAACTAGAAAATATAAATAAACAAAACGACGCAATAATAGAACTATATAAAATAATAAGACCTGATGAACTAATAAGTAAAGATGCAGCAAAACAAATGTTTGATACAATATTTTTTTCAAATCAAAAATATGATCTTTCAAAAATAGGTAGAATGAAAATAAATAAAAGAATAAATAATTTTAATTTTAAAGAATCAGTTTTATGTAATAACGACATTATAGATATAATTAAAAAATTAATAGATATAAAAGAGGGAAAAGATCATATAGATGACATAGATCATCTAGGAAACAGACGAGTTAGAAGCGTTGGTGAAATAATTGAAAACCAATTTAAAACAGGTTTTATAAAAATAGAAAAATCAATAAAAGAAAAATTAACATTAGCTGAAAATGATAATTTATCTCCAAACGATATATTAAATGCCAAACCTATAGCAGCTATGATTAGAGATTTTTTTTGTACTAGTCAATTATCTCAATTTATGGATCAAATAAATCCATTATCAGAAATAACTCATAAAAGAAGAGTATCTGCTTTAGGACCAGGAGGATTAACAAGAGAAAGAGCTGGTTTTGAAGTAAGAGATGTACATAATACACATTATGGTAGAATATGTCCAATAGAAACACCTGAAGGACCAAATATTGGTTTAATAAACTCATTAGCAATATACGCAAAAACAGATGAGTACGGTTTCTTAGAAACTCCGTACATAAAAGTTGAAAATAAAAAAATAACAGATATAATAACATATTTATCAGCAATAGACGAAAGCGATTTTGTAATAGCTCAAGCTAATGCAAAAATAAATAAAAAAACCATGCTAATAGAAGAAGATCAAGTGTCTTGCAGATTCAAAAACGAATTTATAACAATAAATAGTAATAAAGTAGAATACATAGATATATCACCTAAACAGATAGTTTCTGTAGCAACAGCTTTAATTCCTTTTTTAGAACATGATGATGCAAATAGAGCTTTAATGGGATCTAATATGCAAAGACAAGCTGTACCTTTACTAAAAGCTGAAAAACCATTAGTGGGTACAGGAATGGAAAAAATAGTAGCCTTAGATTCTGGAGCTACAATAATGGCTAGAAGAGGCGGCGTTGTAGAAAAGGTAGATGCGTCCAGAATAATAATAAAAGCTAATAAAAATGAAATTAAAAATAATGATATAGGTGTTGATATTTATAATCTTATAAAATACTCTAGATCTAACCAAAATACATGTATTAATCAAAAGCCACTTGTAAAAAAAGGTGACATAATAAATAAAGATGACATAATTGCGGATGGCCCAGCAACAGATTTAGGTGAATTAGCTCTAGGTCAAAATCTATTTGTAGCTTTTATGTCATGGAATGGATTTAATTTTGAAGACTCTATAATTATTTCAGAGAATATAGTAAAAGAAAATAAATTAACTTCAATTCATATAGAAGAATTAATATGTATAGCGCGAGATCTAAAATTAGGACCAGAAGAAATAACTTCAGATATTCCAAATATAAACAACACAGCGTTAACTAAATTAGATGAATGTGGAATAATATATTTAGGCTCTGAAGTAACATCTGGAGATATTTTAGTAGGTAAAGTAACAAAAAAGAGTGAAGTTCAATTAACTCCTGAAGAAAAATTATTACAAGCTATTTTTGGAGAAAAAGCGTCTGACGTTAAAGATTCTTCTCTAAAAGTACAACAAGGTGTTACCGGTACAGTAATAGATGTACAAATATTTACAAGAGATATATCTAAGAAAGACAAAAGAACATTAGAAATTGAAGAATTTAAACTTAAAAATATTAAAAAAGACTTATCTGATGAATTAGATATTCTAAGAAAAGATATTTTAAATGATTTAGAAAATCTTGTTTTAGAAAACAAAAAAACAACACAAAACACTTTACTAACATTAGATTTATTGATAAATACTCCAATAAAAGAAATAAGAAATATAAAAATTAAAAATAAAGAAATTAAAAATAAAATAATAGATAAAAAAATACAATTAGATGACATATACCAAGAAAATAATCTAAAATTAAAAGAATTAGAAGAAAAGATTAAAAGAGGAGATGATTTACCGCCAGGCATAATAAAAATGGTGAAAATTTCTATAGCCATAAAGAGAAGAATACAAGTAGGTGATAAATTATCTGGTCGTCATGGGAACAAAGGTGTGATATCTACAATAGTACCTATAGAAGACATGCCTTACTTAAAAAATGGTAAAACAATAGATATCATATTAAATCCATTAGGTGTTCCATCGCGAATGAATGTTGGTCAAGTGCTAGAAACTCATTTAGGATGGGCTGCTAAAGAATTAGGTGAAAAATTAAAATTCATGAATATTAATGAAGCAAAACATTTTATAGAAAAAATATATAATATAAAGAATAACAATATAGACATAGAATCATTTAGTGATGCTGAAATAAAAATACTAATTAAAAACTTATCAAACGGTATACCTATAGCCACTCCTGTTTTTGATGGCATAAATGAAAAAGAAATTAAAAAATTATTAGAATTAGCAAATTTACCAAAAAATGGGAAAACAACACTATTTGACGGAAGAACAAGCATGCCATTTGAAAATAAAATAACTGTAGGATATCAATATATAATGAAATTAAATCACTTAATAGATGATAAAATGCACGCTAGATCTACAGGTTCTTACAGCTTAGTTTCTCAACAACCATTAGGAGGTAAAGCACAATTTGGTGGACAAAGATTTGGAGAAATGGAAGTATGGGCATTAGAGGCATACGGCGCAGCATATACATTACAAGAAATGTTAACTATTAAATCTGATGATATTACTGGAAGAACAAAAATATATAAAAATTTAATAGACAATAATTTTCAATCAGAACCAGGCATACCAGAAGCCTTTAATGTGCTTTCAAAAGAAATTTTATCATTAGGACTGAATATAGAATTAGATAAAGAATAATTTCCGGAGAAAAAATTGAAAGACATAATAGATATAATTAAAAGAAACACGAATATAACTAACTTTAATTGCATAAAAATTGGACTCGCCTCTCCAGAACAAATTTTATCACGATCATATGGCGAAATAAAAAAACCTGAAACTATAAATTATAGAACTTTTAAACCAGAAAGAGATGGTCTATTTTGCGCAAAAATTTTTGGCCCAATAAAAGATTATGAATGTTTATGTGGAAAATATAAAAAATTAAAACATAGAGGTATAATATGTGAAAAATGTGGAGTTGAAGTAACAGCAGCAGAAGTTAGAAGAAGTCGTATGGCAAGCATAACCTTAGCAACTCCTATAGCACATATATGGTTTTTAAAATCACTTCCATCAAAAATAGGGTTAATATTAGATATAAATTTAAAAGATGTTGAAAAAATATTATATTTTGAACAATATGTTGTAATAGATCCAGGATTAAGTCTATTAAAAAAAGGACAATTATTAACAGAAGATGAATATTCAGAAATAATTAAACAATATGGTGATGAGATAATAGTAAAAATGGGGGCTGAAGCAATTCAGCTATTATTAAAAGATCTAAAATTACAAGAAGAAGTAGACAAAACAAAAGAAAAAATTAAAACAACAACATCTGATATAAAAATTAAAAAATTATCAAAAAGATTAAAAATACTAGAATTATTTATAAATTCAAATAACAAACCAGAATGGATGATCTTAAATGTACTACCTGTACTACCACCTGATTTAAGACCATTAGTACCACTAGATGGAGGTAGATTCGCATCATCAGATTTAAATGATTTATATCGAAGAGTAATAAATAGAAATAATAGATTAAAAAAATTAATAGATTTAAATGCACCAAACATTATAATAAAAAATGAAAAAAGAATGCTACAAGAAGCTATAGATGCACTAATAGATAATGGCAGACGCGGAAAAGCAATAAATGGCGCAAATAAAAGACCATTGAAATCATTAGCAGATTTAATTAAAGGAAAACAAGGGCGATTTAGACAAAATTTATTAGGAAAAAGAGTTGATTACTCTGGAAGATCAGTAATAGTAGTTGGACCAAAATTAAAATTAAATCAATGCGGCTTACCAAGAAAAATGGCAATAGAACTATTTAAACCATTTATATTTGGAGAGTTAAAAAAGAGAAATATAACAACAACAATAAAAAGTTCTAAAAAAATGGTAGAAGAAGAAGGTTCTTACATTTGGGATATACTAAATGATATAGTTCAAGATCATCCTGTATTATTAAACAGAGCTCCAACATTACATAGATTAGGTATTCAAGCTTTTGAACCAATACTAATAGATGGTAAAGCAATACAACTACACCCACTAGTATGTACTGCTTTTAACGCAGATTTTGATGGTGATCAAATGGCTATACATATACCATTAACAATAGAAGCACAATTAGAAGCTAGAATTCTAATGATGTCAACAAATAATATATTGTCTCCAGCAAATGGTGAACCAATAATACTTCCATCACAAGATATAGTTTTAGGTTTATATTACTTATCTAAAGAAAAAAAGAATAATACTAATATAAAATTTTTTAAAAATATAGATGATGTAGAAAAAGCCTACGAAAATATAAAAATATCATTACATGAAAAAATTAAATTAAAAGTAAATAATTCTTTTAAAGAAACAACTTGTGGAAGAGCTATTTTAAGCAGAATATTACCACAAAATATTGATTTTGAATCAATAAATAAACTGATGACAAAAAAAGAAATATCAAAATTAATAAGTACTTGTTATAAAAAAAATAGCGTAAAAGAAACTATAATTTTAGCTGATAATCTCATGCAAATAGGTTTTGAATATGCGACAAAATCAGGCATTTCAATTGGAATAGAAGATATAGATATACCTAAAGAAAAATATGAAATAATAAAACAAACAGAAGAACAAATATTAACAATAGAAGATGCATACGCAAATGGGTTAATAAATAAAGAAGATAGATATAATCAAATAATAGACATGTGGTCAAGCGCAAACGATAAAATAACTAATTTTTTAATGAAAAATTTAGCATTCAATGAAAAAATGAATGAAGATGGAAAATCTATAATAGAAAACTCATTTAATCCAATATACATGATGGCGGAATCAGGTGCAAGAGGATCAATTAATCAAATAAGACAACTAGCAGGTATGCGAGGTTTAATGGCTAAACCAGATGGATCAATAATTGAAACACCTATAACTGCAAATTTTAGAGAAGGATTAAATATATTACAATATTTTATTTCAACTCATGGCGCAAGAAAAGGTTTAGCAGATACTGCGTTAAAAACAGCTAATTCAGGTTATTTGACACGTAGGTTAGTAGACGTAGCACAAGATATTGTTATAACAAAAGAAGACTGCTATACAACAGAAGGAATTATTGTAACTAATATAATAGAAGAAGGAACAATAATTGAAAATTTATCAAATAGAATAAAAGGAAGAATATTAAACGAAGATATCGTAAATAAAAAAGATTGTATTATAATTAAAAATGGAACTTTACTAAATGATGATGAATTAAATTTAATAGAAAAATTAAATATTAAAAAAATAAAAGTACGATCAGTAATTAAATGTAAATTAAAACACGGTGTATGCGCAAAATGTTACGGAATAGATTTAACAACTAATAAATTAATAAATATAGGTGAAGCTGTTGGTGTAATAGCTGCGCAATCAATTGGAGAGCCAGGAACTCAATTAACAATGAGAACTTTTCATATAGGTGGAGCAGCATCAAGAACTAGTATGAATAATCAAATACAATGTAAAACTGACGGATTACTGGAATATAAAAATATAAAAACAATAACACATGAAAAAAGTAAAAATATAATATCCATTTCAAGATCTGGAAAAATAATAATATTAGATAAAGAAAAAAAAGAATTAGAACAGTACAAAATACCATATGGAGCAATAATACATAAAAAAAATAACAATGAAATAAAAAAAGAAGAAATAATAGCAACTTGGGACCCACATAACATTCCAATAATATCAGAAATAAATGGTATCATAAAATACATAAATTTAATAGAAGGTATAACAATTAAAAAAGAATTAGATGAAATAACTGGTTTATCAAATATTATTATAATTGATTCAAATAAAAGTAATCAAAACATTAATAATATAAAACCATGCATAGAAATAATAAATAAAGACATAAATGAAGAAACTGACAATAAAATAACAAATTATTTTTTATCTCCAGGAACAATAATAAATGTAAGTAATCAACAAAGAATAAATATAGGAGATATCATAGCAAAAATACCAAAAGATACATCAAAAGTAAAAGATATAACAGGCGGTTTACCAAGAGTAGCTGATATATTTGAGGCAAGAAAACCTAAAGATCCAGCAATACTTGCAAGTAATACAGGTATAATAATTTTTGGAAAAGAAACAAAAGATAAAAATAGAATTTTAATAAAAGATGATTTAGGAAATTTTAATGAAATTTTAATTCCAAAATGGAAAAATGTTAATGTTTTTGAAAATGAAAATGTAATAAAAGGAGATATTATAGTAGAAGGTGAAAATAATTTGCATGATATTTTAAAATTATTAGGTGTAAATGAATTAACGGATCATATAAAAAAAGAAGTACAAGAAGTATATAGATTACAAGGTGTAAGAATAGACGATAAACATATAGAAGTAATAATTAAGCAAATGTTAAAGAAAGGGATAATAACAGATCCAGGTGATAGTAATTTATTAAAAGACGACCAAGAAAATATTTCATTAATAGAAACAATAAATGAAAAATTAAAAAACGAAAATAAAAATGAAATAAAATATAACACAATATTATTAGGCATAACAAAAGCAGCTTTAACAACAGAATCATTTATTTCAGCAGCATCATTTCAAGAAACAACTAAAGTATTAACAGAAGCAGCAATAAGTGGAAAAAAAGATAAATTATTAGGCTTAAAAGAAAATGTAATAGTTGGAAAATTAATCCCAGCTGGCACTGGATTTCATAAAAAAATAAATATCATATGAAAACCATAATAGAAAACATAAAATACAAAGAAATTTTTTCTTTAATACTTTTTTTTTTAACAATATTTGTAATAATTAAAAGTTCTTTTTTTTTACCTATTATAATAAGTATCATAATAACATACTTTCTTTATAATATACAAACCTTATTAACTAAAATAAAAATTTCAAATTATATAGCTTTCATAGTAACATATTCACTTTTTTTAACTTTTTTTATATTAATATTAACAATAATATTACCAATAATATTTAAGCAATTAGCTAATCTATTTGATGATTTACCAATAATACTTCAAAAAATAAAAATTTTAACTTATAAATACCCATCAATATTTTCTATAGAGCAAACAAATATATTATTTTCAAATATAACTACTTATGTTCAAAGTATAGGTAAAACATTAATAAGTGCATCATTAATTTCTATCGCTATTATAATAAAATGGACAATATCAATATTCATAATTCCAATTTTAGTCTTATTTTTACTTAAAGATCATAAAAGAATACTAGAATGGTTTGATAAAATAATGCCTGAAAAAATGCGTTTTTGGAAAAACATTTGGATAGAAATAAATAAACAAATAGAAAATTATATACGTGGAAAAATAATAGAAATAATAATAATAACTATTGCTAATTATATTTTATTTAAAATATATAAGATCTCATATGCTGATCTTTTATCATTAATGGTTGGCTTATCTGTAATAATACCATATATAGGTGCCATAATGATTTCTATACCTGTTATATTAATAGCTGCTGTACAACTAGGTGTTTCTCAAGAATTTTTATATCTAACTTTAATTTACACTTTAATACAATTATTAGACGGTAACATACTAGTACCGCTTCTATTTTCAGAAGCGGTAAATTTGCATCCAATATCTATAATAATATCTGTAATAGTTTTTGGCGCAACTTTAAATATATATGGTGTTTTTTTTGCTATACCATTTGCTATAGTAATAAAAGCAATAATAAATATACATTTAAAGCATTAAATTAAAAAGAACAAAATTGTAAAAAATACGCTGGAAAAATACCAACATATAAAATTAAAAAACCATTAAGAAAAATCAACAAAAACGCAATATTAGATACACCTAATATTTCAATTTTTTCATCATTGGATTCACTAAAAAATATAGCTTTAATTATCTTTAAATAATAATAAGCACCTATAACAGACAACAATAAAATAAAAATTACTAACTCAACATAACCATAAGAAATTAAATTTTTTAAAACAAAAAATTTAGCATAAAAACCAGCTGTTGGCGGAATACCTGCTAAAGAAAATAAAAATACAGACATAACAATACCAAAAACTGGATACGCAAGTCCTAACCCATTAAAATTAGAAATAAACTGAGCTTCTCTAAGTTTAGAACTTAACGCTATTATAACGCTAAAAACTCCAAGAGACGAAAAGACATACACAAAAATATAAAACATAGCTATAGAAAAATTATTAGAATTTGAACCAACAAAAGCAAAAAACACAAAACCTACATGAGCTATAGCTGAATACCCTAAAAGGCGCTTAATATTAGATTGTGTTAAAGCAAAAATGTTACCAACAAATAAAGACATAATACCGCTAATAATGCATAAAAACTCAATTTCATTACTAACATAAGAAAAAGTATCAGATAATAATCTATAAGCCATACCTAATGCTGCAATTTTTGGAACAGTACCTATAAAAAGCGTGACAGGAATAGGCGAACCTTCATAAACATCAGGTACCCACATATGAAAAGGTACAGCTCCAAATTTAAAAACTAAACCAGAAAAAATAAAAACTAAACCATATAAAATTCCTATCTGAGAAAATATATCACCTTCTGTAATCAAATAATTAATACCTTTTAATTCTATAAGCCCTGTAAGACCATAAATCATTGATACGCCAAATAAAAATAAACCAGAAGCTATAGACCCCATCACAAAAAACTTCATAGAAGCTTCTGATGAAAGATAATTTTTATTCATAATAATCAAAGAATATAAGGGCAGGGATAATAATTCTAAACCTAAATAAAATGTTATAAAATCACCACTAGATATTAATATCATCATACCTAAAATAGACAACAAGCATAATACAAAATATTCACTCTTAAATAAATCTATAAAAGAAAGATATTTTTTAGAAAACAAAAATACAAAAAAAGCCATTAAAATTAATAAAAATTTTAATGCTATACTAAAAGAATCAAATATAAACGCACCATCAAATAAAACACATTTTGGAACTTTAATAGAATAACTTAAAATAAAAAGTATAAATAAAAAAGATGCTTGAGCTAAATAATAAATTATATATCGCCTGTTTTTAGAAACAAAAAGATCAAAAACTAAAATAAAACAAGCCATTAAAGAAATAACCAATTCTGGTAATATAAAAATAAGCACACTATACATAAATCACCTAACTAAAAAACTTTAGATTCTATAACTTCACGAACGAAATGATCAAAAGAAGAATGAATCAAATCTAAAATTGGCGAAGGCCATATTCCTAAAAATAAAACAAAAAAAGATAAAAATATCAAGACTAATTTTTCATCTATTTTTATATCTTCAAACAAAGAGATTTCGTTATTATTTATCTGACCAAATATAACTCTTTTATACATCCATAAAGTATATGTAGCACCTAATATAAGAGTTAATCCTGCTAATAAAGAATATATAAAATGAACTTTAAAAACAGCTAAAATAACAAACAACTCTCCAACAAAGCCTGAAGTACCAGGTAATCCTGAATTAGCCATAGCAAAAAGCATAAAAAAGGATGCAAAAACAGGCATAGAATTAACAACACCGCCATATTTACTTATAAGTTTTGTGTGTAATCTTTCATAAAGAATACCAACACATATAAACATAGCCCCAGAAATAAACCCATGAGAAATCATCTGAATCATAGCTCCTTCTAACCCCATAATAGCATTATCGAAATATTTAGAATCAAAACCAAAAACAAAAAATAAAAAGCACCCTAATGTAACAAAACCCATATGCGAAATAGAAGAATAAGCTACTAACTTCTTCATGTCATCTTGAACAATAGCTACTAATCCAATATAGACAATAGCGATAAAAGATAAAATAATAACAATATCTGCAAAAATCATACAACCATCAGGTACTATAGGTAATAAGAATCTTATAATACCATAACCACCAACTTTTAACGTAATTGCTGCTAAAATAACTGACCCACCTGTAGGCGCTTCAACATGAGCATCAGGCAACCATGTATGAACTGGCCACATAGGAACTTTAATAGCAAAAGCTATTAACATTGCCCAAAACAACCATTTTTGCTGAGTAATTGATAAAAAAGCAGATTGAAATTTAAGTATAGAAAAAGTCATTTCACCTGTATTATAATAAATCATATGATTTATATAAATTAAAGAAACTAAAAAAAATACAGAACCAAAAAAAGTATATAAGAAAAACTTTATAGTAGCATAAACTCTATTGTTTCCACCCCATATACCAATAATTAAAAACATAGGTATTAACATCGCTTCAAAAAAAACATAAAATAATATAGCATCTAAGGCTAAAAAAACCCCACAAACTAATCCTTGCATTATAAGAAAATAAGAAAAATATTGTGCTATATTTTTTTTAATAGTTCTATAAGAATAAATAACAACAATAAAAGTCATAAAACACGTCAACAAAACTAACGCTATTGATATACCATCAATACCTAAACTATAAAAAATGCCTAAACTACTTATCCATTGTTTATCTTCCACAAATTGCATTTTCCATGAAGTAAAATCAAATCCACAATATAATAAATAACATAAATAAAGAGAAAAAATAGATGCCAACAACGCTAAATTTTTAGTTATAAAAGAAAATCTTTTATCGTTGTTTAATATTAATATAATAAAACCAACAACAATTGGCATCCAAATAATAAAACTTAACAAAGGTATTTCTATTAACATATATCATCTTCCAAAACCACTAAAATCACCAGCAACTATATAATATAATAATAAAGCAAAGCCAGTAACCATTATATAAACATAATTATATATACGTCCAGATTGTAAAACTCTAACAAAATTAGAAAAATATTTTATTAACAATGGAATTCCATTCACTATTAATTTATCTATGAATAACATATCTCCAATTTTCCAAAAAAATAAGCCAAGTCGTCTAGTACCAAAAGCTAAAATATATTGATTAAAATCATCAAATCCATACTTATTTACTAATAATAAATAAATAAAACTAAATTTTTCTCTTAAAAAAGAAACGACTGTTTTATTAATACAGTATAAATACCAAGCACAAATAATACCTAAAGCACTCATAAAAAATGGTAAAGAACTAAACCCATGTAAAAATAAATTATTGCTATTTATAAGTTCATGTTTTAAATGAAATAACATAGTAGCATCTTTAACAAAAATAGAATCAGAAAAAAAACCAGATAAAATTTTATCAAAAAATAACCAACCACTAAACAAAGAAAATATACCTAAAATTATTAGCGGCATAATTATAACAAAAGGTGATTCTTTAATCTGATGTTCATCATCATGATGAATATCATCGTGATGCATATGATTAGAATTATGATTAATTCGTTCATTTGTATGAAATACTAAAAAAAACATTCTAAAAGAATAAAATGCAGTTATAAAAACAGATAAAATTAATACATAATAAATAAAAATAGAAAAAGGCGCATGCGAAATTTTAACTGCATCTATTATAAGATCTTTCGAAAAAAAACCTGCAAATCCTGGTATTCCAGCTAATGCTAAACTACCTATTAACATTGTATAATAAGTTATAGGCATATATTTTTTTAAATTACCCATATATCTAATATCTTGTTCATGATGTAAAGCTATTATTACAGAACCAGCGCCTAAAAATAATAATGCTTTAAAAAAAGCATGCGTAAATAAATGAAATATAGCCGCAGAATATGCAGATACACCCAAAGCAGTAACCATTAATCCAAGTTGAGATAATGTAGAATAAGCAACAACTCGTTTAATATCAGTTTGAACAATACCTAATAATCCCATAAAAAAACAAGTAATAGATCCAATAATCATAATAAAAGATAAAGCAGTTTCAGAAAATTCAAATATAGGCGACATTCTAGCAACCATAAATATACCAGCCGTAACCATAGTAGCGGCATGTATCAACGCTGATATTGGCGTAGGACCTTCCATAGAATCAGGCAACCAAACATGTAAAGGAACTTGCGCTGATTTTCCCATAGCGCCTATAAATAAACAAATACAAATAAAAGTAATAGCAGAAATTGGTGTAAAAGAAAAAAATGTATTTAAAAATACAGATCCGTTTAAAATAAAATTTTTAACAGCATCAAAAACAACTAAATAATTTAATGAACCAAAACAACAATAAATAGCAGCTATACCAAGTAAAAAACCTAAATCACCAACCCTATTAACTATAAACGCTTTTAAATTAGCATATACAGCACTTTCTCTATTAAACCAAAAACCTATTAATAAATAAGATGCTAAACCAACACCTTCCCACCCAAAAAATAATTGTAAAAAATTATTTGATACAACTAACATAAGCATAGCAAAAGTAAAAAATGAAATATATGAAAAAAATCTATTATACCCATTATCACCATTCATATATCCTATAGTATAAACATGTACTAAAAAAGATATAAAAGTTACAACAAAAAGCATAATACAGGTTAATCTATCTACTAAAAAACCTATTTCTAGTTTCAAATTACCAATTGTTCCCCAAGTATATAAACTATCTTCAAAAACATTTAAATCTTTAAAAGAAAACATATATAATAATTTTAAAGAAAAAATAAAAGACACGAAAACCATAAAAGTAGTTAAATAATGCGCAATAGAATTATTAATTATTCTACAAGTTAATCCAACTATAGCAGCACTAAGCAAAGGAGAAAAAACTACTATCAAAATATATATTTTTATTAAATCCACAAACTACCCCTTTAAATCATTCATTTTTCTAATACTAACTGTACCGCGATTTCTAAAAATTATAACTAATATAGCTAACCCTATTGCAGCTTCAACTGCAGCAACGGATAAAATAAAAAATACAAATACTTGTCCAGTATAATCTCCCATATATCTAGAAAAAGAAATAAAATTAGTGTTAACTGCTAGTAATATAAGTTCAATACACATTAAAAGTACAATTATATTTTTTCTATTTATAAAAACACCTGTAATGCCAATAACAAATAAAACAGAAGAAAAAATTAAATAATTAGATAAAAAAATCATAAAAAACTCTTTAATAAAATTTATTTATCAAAATTTACGTACTTAAGTCTATCTATAGACTTAACATTAACTTGTTCAGATATGTCCTGATCTAACCTGTATTGTTTACCTCTAAACGAAATAGCTATAGCAGCAACCATACCAACTAAAAACAATACTCCCGCAATTTCAAATGCAAATAAATACTTATTATAAAGCAATAATCCTAATAATATAACATTATAACTAGCACCTTTAAATTCTGGTAATATAACATCAGAACCAAAATGATATGGGCTTATAAATAACAATAAAGTAACTAATAAAAGTAGAGAACTACATATAATCAAAGGAGAATATTTAGATACACCTAATTTAGTTATTTCAAATTCTTGATCTATCATCATAACTACAAATAAAAATAAAACCATAACAGCTCCAACGTAAACCAATATGAGAGTTATAGCTAAAAATTCAGCTTCTAAAAGTAACCAAATACAAGCTGTAGATAAAAATGATAAAATTAAAAATAATACAGATTTAACTGTATTTTTAGATAAAACAACAAAAATAGATGAAAAAATAGCTATACCAGCAAAAATATAAAAAAATGTTAATGACATAAAAGCTTCCTTAATTATCTATAAACAGAATCATTTTTTTTCATTCTGAAAATATCTTTTTTATGCTGATCCCCAATAGCTAATAACTTATCTTTAGTAATAACACAGCTATTTCTATCGTAAAAACAGTAATCATAAATTTCAGTTTGTACTATTGAATCTACAGGACAAGCTTCTTCACAATAGCCACAAAATATGCATTTAAATAAATCAATTTCATATCTTAGGGTTCTTCTTGAACCATCTTCGCGTTCAGCTGTCTCAATAGTTATAGCTTTAGCAGGACAAATTATTTCGCATAATTTACAACCTATACATCTTTCTTCACCATTATCATAACGCATTAAAGCATGTAGACCTCTAAATCTATCAGATTTAGGAATGGTTTCTTCTGGATAAAAAATGGTTATTTTTCTACCAACAAAATGTTTCATTGTAACTCTAAGTCCTTGTATAAGCTCTAACAATAAAAAAGACTTAAAAAATCTCTTTAAAAAAACAAACAAAAAAACCTCCTAAATTAAAAAAATCTAATAAATATACCAACAACAAAAATCCAAAGCAAAGTTATAGGTATAAAAATTTTCCAACCTAATCTCATAATTTGATCATATCTATATCTAGGGAAAGTGGCTCTAAACCAAAGAAAACTAAAAATAAAAAATGATGCTTTAAACAATAGCCAAAATATGCCAGGAATAATATCAAAAAATGCTCCAAATTGTGTGTTAGAGGAAAACGGTGGTAACCATCCACCAAAAAACATAATAACGCACAAAAAAGAAACTAATATCATGTTTGAATATTCTGATAAAAAAAATAAAGCGAAACGTATTCCACTATATTCAACATGAAAACCAGCAACAATTTCAGACTCACCTTCTACAACATCAAACGGAGCTCTGTTAGTTTCAGCTACAGCAGAAATCCAATATATTATAAACAAAGGAAATAATGGTAACCAAAACCAACTAAAAATACCGCCATCTTGTTCCATAACAATATCTCTTAAATTCATACTTTTGGATAGCATTAAAACACCTACAAAACAAAAGCCCATAGCAATTTCATAAGAAATAGTTTGAGCTGCAGATCTTAATGATCCTAATAACGCATATTTAGAATTTGTCGCCCATCCAGCTATTATGATCCCATAAATACTCAAAGATGTCATAGATAACAAAAATAATAAACCAACATTTAAATTAGCTATAACAAAAGTTTCACTAAAAGGTATAACAGCCCAAGCTGTTAAAGAAGGACCTATTACTATAATAGGTGCTATAACATACAAAAACTTATTAGATTTAGTAGGAACTATCAATTCTTTAAGTAAGAGTTTAACAGCATCAGCAATAGGCTGTAATAATCCAAATTTACCAACTCTATTTGGACCAATTCTGTCATGCATATAAGCAATAACTTTTCTCTCAATATATGTATAATAAGCCACACCTAACATTAACGGAATTATAATTACTAATATTTTAAATAAAGTATATACAGTTCCAAATAAAATATTTAAACTCATGAAAACACCTCAATAAATATAAAAAAACTATTTTTTTTCGATAGAAAAAACTTCATAAAGCAAATAATAATCTATATAATTTAATAAACTATAATCCCTAATAAACAATACTCCGTCAGAAACGGAATTATCTATATTAATAACAAAATTTTTTAATGATTTATCAAAAGAATTATTTGGAATTAATTTATTATAAGTATAATCATTACATTTCAAAACCAAATCCGATTCAAAATCGTTTTTTCTATATATCTTTTGTAAAGACGATGCTCTTCTAACTAGTGCGTCAATATTATACTGAGATAAAAAAGGAATTACTATTAAATCACTACTAACATTACTTTTTAAGTTATCAATTTCATTAAAATTCCAAGATAAAACAAGATTTTCACCAACAGACGATTTTATATCTTCTAATATACTATAAGAATCAATATAATTAAAGCCATTTAATTTTAAACTCATAGCTAAATTCAACAAACTTTCCCAACCAAATTTAACTTCATAATCAGATACAACAACCGGATCAAAAGATTGCCAAATTCCAGAAATATTAACATAAGTACCAACATTTTCATATGTAGATGAAATAGGTAATATAACATCAACCATATCTAAAAGAAAATCACTTTTAAATGAAGAAAAAGATACTGTAAATTCAGATTTGTTTAACGCATCTAGATGTTTTTTAATATATATAGAATCATTTTCTAATTCGACTCCAAATAAAATATACATCTTTAATAATCTAGAAAAAATATTACTGAAATTAATATTATTTCCACTCTCATTAAGTAACCCACCTGGTAATCTATGTGGTACAAAACCAGTCAACCAACCACCAACTGAATTAGAACCATCACTTAAAATTCCAAAAAAAGACGAACTAATCTTAGCTAAAATATTTGATAGATACAAAATTTTTGAATAATCTTGTGTGAAAGTTACGTAAGATCCTAATAATATTAATTTTCGTTTTGAATTAAAAAACTTTTCAGCAAAATTTTTATATTTGTCATAATCGCTAACTTTAGATACTAAATCCAAAATAACTTTATCATTAAAATTATCATTTAATATAACAATATTTTTTAATAAACAAGTTATTACAGTTATAAAATCTTTAGGATTAACAATGATTTTATTAGAAACATTCATAAATAATTCAAAATCAATAGGGTTAAGTATAAAAACATTTCCACCATTATTAATAATCTTTCTTAATTTTATACCAATAATAGGATGATCTTTAACAATATCACTACCTATAATTAAAACAGAATCTAAATTATCTATTTCATCTAAACCTATATTGATTCCAGGAAAAACAGGCATATTATATTGAAAATTAAAATCAACCTGATTTAGTCTATGATCTAAATTATTTGAACCTAAAGTTCTCAACAATTTTTGTAAAATATAAAATTCTTCACATGTGGAGTTAGGTGACGCTATAGCTCCAATACTATCTGCTCCATATTTAGAAATAATTGATTTTATATTTTTTGATACAACATCTAATGCATAACTCCAGGAAACAGAATTCCATTCACCATTTTCTTTAACCATAGGTGACGATACTCTATCTTCACTATACAAACCCTCATAACTAAATCTATCTCTATCTGAGATCCAAGTTTCATTTATTACATCATTACGTTTAGGCACAACACGTATAACTTTATCTCTAAAAACATGCAAATAAATATTACTACCTAAAGAATCATGACAACTTATAAATGATTTTTGAACTAATTCCCATGGTCTAGCTTTAAATTTAGACGGTTTAGCAGTTAATGCTCCAACAGGACATAAATCAATAACGTTTCCAGATAATCCTGATTGCAAATTACTCTTTAAAAAAGTAAAAATTCTTGAATTGCTACCTCTATTTATTATACCTAAATCGTCAGTACCAGAAATTTCTGAACAAAATCTAACACATCTGCTACATAAAATACATCTAGTAACATCTGTTGATACTAAAGGTCCAAAATCATAATCTTGAAAAGCTCTTTTAGCTTCTAAAAATCTTGAAGTAGTACACCCATATCCAACAGTTAAATCTTGTAGTTCACATTCACCACCTTGATCACAAATTGGACAATCAAGAGGATGATTAATTAATAAAAATTCCATAACAGCTTTTTGAGCTGAAATTACTTTAGATGTATTTGTAAAAATTTTCATGCCTTCAGCTATAGGTGTAGCACATGCAGGAAATAATTTAGGTGCTTTTTCAACTTCAACTAAACACATTCTACAATTTGCTGCTATAGAAAGCTTCTTATGATAACAAAATCTAGGAATATATATTCCCGCTTCATCAGCAACTTCTATAATTTTAGTTCCACGCTTCGCACTAAATTCTATACCATCTATTTCTATTTTAACTTTAGAATTATCTACAATTCCCATTTTAATGCCTTATGCTATATTATAAACGATTATTATTGTTTTTTATATAATCTTCAAATTCACTTCTAAAATGCTTAATAAAACTCATAACAGGCATAGCTGCAGCATCACCTAAAGCACAAATAGTTCTACCACATATATTAGAAGCAACAGAATCTAATAAAGATATATCAGATAAATTTCCATGACCATGAAAAACTCTACTCAAAATCTTATAAAGCCAACTTGTACCTTCTCTACATGGACTACACTGTCCACAAGACTCATCTGAATAAAAATGCGATATTCTATATAACGCATTAACCATACAAGTAGATTCATCCATAATTATAACTGCGCCAGAACCTAGCATAGAGCCAGCCTTAGCAATAGAATCATAATCCATAGACAAATTATTAATAATATGAGCTGGAAGAATTGGTGCTGAAGAACCACCAGGAATAACAGCTTTTAATTTTTTACCATTTTTAACGCCACCTGCCATATTTAATAAATCAATAAACGGTGTACCTAATGGAATTTCATAATTACCAGGTTTATTAACATGCCCAGAAACACTAAAAATCTTGCAACCTCCATTATTTGGTTTACCTAGTTCAAGATGCCATTTTCCACCTTTTTCTAAAATAACAGGTATAGAAGCATAAGTTTCAGTATTATTTATATTAGTAGGACAACCATATACACCAAAATTAGCTGGAAATGGCGGTTTAAATCTAGGTTGCCCTTTTTTACCTTCTATAGATTCCATCAAAGCTGTTTCTTCTCCACAAATATAAGCACCAGCGCCATAAACATTATATAAATTAAAATCTATATTACTATTAAATATATTTTTACCCAATAAACCAGCGTTTAAAGCTTCATTAACAGCTCTTTCAATAACAGAAATAGGTTCATAAAATTCTCCACGAATATAATTATATCCTACAGAAGCTCCAATAACATAACTAGCTATAGCCATACCTTCTATAAGTTGATGTGGATTATATCTTAATATATCTCTATCCTTAAACGTTCCAGGCTCTCCCTCATCAGAATTACATACAACATATTTTTGACCAGAAATATTTTTAGATATAAAACTCCATTTTAACCCAGTCGAAAAACCAGCTCCACCCCGTCCTCTTAATCCAGAAAGTTTTACTTCATTTATTATATTACTAGGATCAGGTTTTTCTTTTAAAATTTTCTTCCATATAGTATATCCACCTATAGATAAATAAGTAGCCAAACTACTAGGATCTTTTAATCCAAGAGTTCTATAACATACCTGATTTAACATAAATTACTCCAAATTATTTAAAATAGAATCAATACTTTCTAATGTCAAATTTTCATAATATTTTTCACCTATTAAAACAACAGGCGCTCCACCGCATGCAGCTAAACATTCCACTTTTTTTAAAGTAAATTTCCCATCAGCTGTTGTTTCATCAAACTCTATTCCAAGCTTCTTTTTGACATTATCTACTAAATCATCAGATCCACATAACATACATGAAATACTAACACAAAAACAAATTTTATATCTACCTACTTTATTTAAATCAAACATGCTATAAAATGTAGCAACCTCATACGCAAATATCTTAGGTATACCAAGATAATCTGCTACATCTCCAATTAATTTTTCACTCAAATACCCACCATTTTCTTTTTGAATAAGCTTTAAAACTTCTATAACAGCGGATCTTCTTTGATTTTCAGGAAAACGCTTTAACCAATCTTCGCATTTTTTTAAAAAACTATCAGAAAAAAAAACTTTATCTATTTTAGACATATTATCTATCCACATCACCTAAAACTATATCATAAGTACCAATTATAGTAACTAAATCAGCAATAAGATGCCCTCTTGAAAGTTCATCTACTGATGATAAATGTACATAACTAGGTGCTCGCATTTTTACTCTATACGGTTTATTTGAACCATCAGAAACAATATATATACCAAATTCTCCTTTTGGTTGTTCAACAGCAACATAAACTTCACCTTCAGGTACTAAAAATCCTTCGGAAAAATATTTAAAATGATGAATCAATGCTTCCATAGAATTCTTCATATCCATTCTTGAAGGAGGTGTTATTTTACTATTTTCTAACATTACAGGACCATCATTTTTACGTAACCATTCAATACACTGTTTTATGATTTTATTTGACTCTCTTAATTCAGCAACTCTAACTAAATATCTATCATAACAATCGCCATTAGATCCAATAGGAATTTTAAAACTTAATTTATCATAAATAGCATAAGGTTGTTTTTTTCTCAAATCCCATTCTATGCCAGAACCACGCAACATAGGACCTGTAAATCCTAAATTAATAGCTCTTTCAGGAGAAACAACTCCAATTCCAACAGTTCTTTGTTTCCAAATTCTATTATCAGTTAATAAAGTCTCATATTCATCTACACAAGCTGGAAATCTATTAGTAAAATCAGTTATAAAATCTAATAAAGAACCTTGTCTATTTGAATTTAACGTTTCTAATCTTTTTTTACTAAAGCTATGACCTTTATATTTAGGCATCGAATCAGGTAAATCACGATAAACACCTCCAGGCCTATAATAAGCTACATGTAATCTTCCTCCAGTAACAGCCTCATAACAATCCATTAAATCTTCACGTTCTCTAAAACAATACAAAAATAATGCCATAGCGCCGATATCCAACGCATGAGCGCCTAACCATAATAAATGGTTAAGAATACGAGTTATCTCATCATACATAACTCTAATATACATTGCTCTCATTGGAGGTTGTATACCTAATAATTTTTCAACCGCTAAAACATATGCATGTTCATTAGACATCATAGAAACATAATCAAGCCTATCCATATAACCAACATTTTGATTATACAAATTGTTCTCACATATTTTTTCAATGCTACGATGTAATAAACCAGCATGTGCATCAACTTTTTTAATAACTTCACCATCCAAATCTAAAACTAAACGCATAACACCATGCGCTGAAGGATGCTGAGGTCCAAAATTAATTTTATAATGATCAATATTATTCATAATAAAAAAACCATATTATTTATAACGAAAATCTTTTCTAACAATTTTTGGTGTATTTATTACACGTTTTATAGAAGAAGCTTCTCTAACAATTTTTTCCTTATTTTCATCATATCTTATTTCATATTCACCAGTCAAAGGAAAATCTTTTCTAAGAGGATGACCTTCAAATCCATAATCCGTTAAAATCCTAATTAAATTAGGATGACCTTCAAATATAACGCCAAAAAAATCATACACCTCTCTTTCATGCCAATTTGCTGTAGACCACAAACTAACTACAGAAGGAATAACCATATCATTAAGGCATACAAAAACTCTTAACCTTACTCTAAAATTATAAACATAAGACAAAAGATGATAAGAAACACAAAAACGATTCTTCATATATAATGAATAATTTAAATCAGTTTTATGCGCTCTGCTAAATCCAGTAAAAGTAGAATCTATTGTTTCCCAATAATTTTTTCCATAATCCAAATAATCTACACCAGATATATCGACAAGACCAGATAATAATAAAGTATTATCTTCTTTAATTCCTTTACAAAATTGAAAAAACACAGACTTATCAACATCTATGTTAATTTCACCATTATTAGATAATTTTAAAATAGCAAAATTTTTAAAATTACTATCTATAAAAGATTTAATGTTATCTAATTTCACAATATCAATCCCTTACTTTTTGAGCTAAAGTGTTAGTTTTCTTTATTTTTTCTTGCAATTTTAATATTCCATAAATCAAAGCTTCTGGAGTTGGAGGACATCCAGGAACATAAACATCAACAGGAACTATTCTATCACATCCACGTACAACAGAGTAGCTATAATAATAATATCCTCCACCATTGGCGCAAGAACCCATAGATACAACCCATTTAGGAGAAGGCATTTGATCGTAAACTTTCCTTAAGGCTGAAGCCATCTTATTTGTTAACGTGCCTGCAACAATCATTAAATCAGATTGTCTTGGACTTGGTCTAAATATTATACCAAATCGATCTAAATCAAATCTAGATGCACCTGTTTGCATCATTTCAACAGCACAACACGCTAAACCAAAAGTCATTGGCCATAAAGAGCCAGTTCTAGCCCAATTAATTACTTTATCTAATTTAGTAGTAATAAAACCACCTGATTCAAATTTACCATCTATTCCCATTCTAAAGCCCCCTTTTTCCACTCATAAATAAAACCAATTGTTAAAACTAATAAAAAAATTCCCATACCTATAAAAGCAGATAAATCTATAAAATCTAAACACACTGCCCAAGGAAATAAAAATGCTATTTCTAAATCAAATATTATAAATAAAATACCAACAAAATAAAATTTAACATTAAATTTCATCCTAGAATCATCAAAAGGCTCAAAACCACATTCATATTGACTTAATTTTTCTCTATTAGGATTTTTTGGAGATAAAAAAGCACCTAAAACAACAGGTAAAATCCCAAAAACAAAACCAAATATAAAAAATATAAGAACTGGTATATATCTTTCAATCACAATTAAAAACTCCTTTAAAGGGTGAATATTTAGTGTAAATTTTACTAAAAATAAATTAATAAATCTATATTAAAACAAAAAATTATAAAACAAAATTATTAATAACTTATTAATAACTTATTAATAAGTTATTAACAATTAAACAAGTTTTTAAAGTTAAAAAAAATTGACCAAAATAATAATAATTAATATAGTTAATTAAAATTAATATTAGGTTTTATTAAAAAATCAAAATTTTTATCAAAAATATTTTTATTAACGAAAATAAACCCTAAAAAAGATATCATAACACCATTATCAGTACAATACTTAATTGGTTGAGTACAAAAATTAACATCAAAAATATAAGAATAATTCCTTAAAGACATTCGCAAGTAAAAATTTGCAGCTACGCCACCGGACAATAACAAACATTTATACTTTTTTTTTCTAAATAAAAACAAACATTTATTACATATTAATCTTACTAGTGTTGCTTGGAAATTATATGAAATATTACAAATATCATTATCAGTTAAATCTAAATTAATTATATGTCTAATTACAGCAGTTTTTATGCCGCTAAAGCTAAAATTTAAATTTGAACTTGAATAACATGAATTAAAATAATAAAGATTTGAAAATATAAATTTTTTTTTAGAAAAAATTTCTAAGTATCTACCATTAGACGGTAAAATTCTCAAGGCTCTAGCAATCTTATCAAAAGTTTCTCCAACGCTATCATCTAAGGTTTTTCCTAAAATAAAAAAATTATCAAAATCATTCATTTCTATTAAAAAAGTATTAGCACCAGATAAAAATAAAATAATTGATGGAAACGTAATATTAGCATTAAAAAGAAACGATATCATTATATGTGCTTTTAAATGATTTACTCCTAAAGAAGGAATTTTTAAACCCAAAGATAAAGATTTTCCAACCAAAACACCTATTAGCAATGAATTTTTTAATCCAGGGCCTATTGTATAACAAATAAATGAAATATCATCAATTAATATTTTTTTAAGCTTTAAAGTTAAGAATATTAATTTAAAAATTTTTTTCACATGTTCTTTAGAGGCTAATTCTGGAACAGTACCACCATACAAAAAATGCACTTTTTGGCTATAAGTATATTCACACACTAATCCTTTCTCATAATCGTATAATGCTATTCCTGTTTCATCACAAGACGTCTCTATACCTAATATAATCATCAAAAAAACCTAATAAAAATTATTTTACTTTAAAAAAATATATAATTATAATAAATTAACGTAAACATTTTAAAATATGAATATGCCAAGTATAACTCTTAAAGAAAATGAATCATTAGATTTTGCTATAAGAAGATTAAAACGTGTAGTAGAAAAAGCTGGGTTACCAAAAGAATTAAGAAAAAGAGAATTTTATGAACCGCCTTCAAAAATTAAAAAAAGATGTATCTCAGCAGCTAAAAAAAGAATGCTTAAAAAAATAATGAGAGAAAAATCTTTTTTAAAGAAAGGCAGTAATAAAATAATAAAAAATGGTTAAGAAATGCTAGATAGATCTAAAATTGAAAAAATAATAAAAAGTTACGATATAGTAGAATTTATATCTTCAATTTTAGATGTAAAAAAAAGTGGATCTGTGTTTTTTTCAAAATGTCCATTTCACAATGAAAATACAGCTTCTTTTTATATTAGTAAAAAAAGTCAAAGATTTTACTGTTTTGGTTGTCACAAAACAGGTAATATAATAAATTTCATAATGGAATATAAAAATTGTAGTTTTACTTCATCATTAAAAATTCTTTCAAAAAATAATATTACTCAGTCAAATCTAATTTTAAATAGTAAAAAAGACAATATATTTGATTTTTTTAACAACGCACTCATTAATGAAAAAAATAAAGCATTTTTTTTTTTAAAATCAAGAGGTATAAATAAACAGTCAATATTAACATTTAAATTAGGTATTATAAAGATACAACCAGAAAAGATTAAAAATACTGAGATAAAATCATTCTTGTCAAAAATAAACATATTAAGTCTGGATGAATTTAGTTTAAATAAACGTTTTAAACACAGACTTATAATTCCTATAAGAGATTTAAAAGGTGAATATATAGGAATAGGTGGTAGAACAATATTTAATAATATAAAACCTAAATATATAAATTCTTCAGATTCAGATTTTTTTTCAAAAAAAAAATCATTTTATGGCATATATGAAGCTAGAGAATATAAAGAAAATTTAATAATAGTAGAAGGATATTTTGATGTAATAAAATTACATCAATTTAACATAAAAAACGTCGTAGCAATATTAGGAACTGCTTTTTCTAAAGAGCATTTAATTTTATTAAAATCTTTATGCTCAAAAATTACATTTTGTTTTGACGGAGACACAGCCGGAAAACTAGCTGCTATAAAATCATCTTTTATGTGTATACCTTTTTTATTAGAATTTAAATCAATAGGTTTTGTTGCAATGCCTGATGGTTTTGATCCTGATTCTTTTATAACAATAAATGGAAAACATAACTTTATTAAATTATTAAATAATTCTATTTTTTTAATAGATTTTATATTTATAAGCATAAACATAAAAACAACAGAATTAAATTTCTTTTTAAAACTTAATAATATCATTAAGAATTTAGAAAATTTTTTATTAATAAATTTTATATTTAATTATGCATATAAATATTTTTATTTTAAACAGATTAAAAAGAGTAATAAAGAAAATGTTATACCTATATTCATAAAAGCGTGTGTTTTTTTAATAAAAAAACGAAATTTAATATACAAAGTTAATTTAAAAAAAATTATTACTAATAAAAATATTTTTTTTAAAAAAGATTTAAGGTTTTTTTTAGAACTATGCTTTTTTTTTAAAAATAATTTGAATATAAAATACATTAGTCTTAATAAAATGTTTATCAACAAAATAAATTTAAAATATTTTAATTTAATAAAATTACTTAATAATATGTCAACAGAAGTTTTAGACAATGAATTTATAAGCATTATTAAAAAAGTAGAGTCATGTATATTTTAAATAGGAGTTTTTTATATGTATAATACAGATTCTGAATATACTAAAGAGAATGCGATTGACATTGAAGAATTAAATAATATAGAAAAAAATTATAATAAAACAATATTGATTTCTAATAGTAGTGCTCAAGATGATACAGTTTTTAAAGTGAAAGATCCAATGAAAATGTACATGAAAGAAATGGGCAGCATAAATCTATTAACTAGAAAAGGAGAAATTTCTATAGCAAAAAGAATAGAAGATGGTATAAAAAATACTATATTTACGTTTGCCCAATATCCTAAAATGTTAAATCTTATAATAGAAGATTATAATAAAGTTAAAGCTGGTTTTATAAATTTATCTGAATTAGTTAATGGTTTTTTAGAAGATAACGATATAAGTTCTTCTAATATAGATTTTGGTATGTCAGAAAATTATGATTTAGATGCGTATCTGGATAATAAAAAAGTAAGAAAAATTTTTGATGAATTAGTTTTTTTAATAATTGAAACACAATTTGTAGAAAAGAAATATGGTAGGAATCATGATAAAACTAAGTTTATGTTTAATAAACTTGGATGTTTTTTAATTTTATTTAAATGGTCTTTTAATGTTATTGATCGTTTGACTAGCAATATGAAATCATTACTTGATTCTGTTAAAATTCAAGAAAAAGTGATAATGAATATATGTGTAGATAAATGTAATGTTAATAAAAAATACTTTTTATTAACATTTTTTAATAATGAAACAAATTTTTTATGGTTTGATAAATTTTTAGTTGAACATGAATGTGATCATACAAAACTACAAGTTTTTAAATATGAAATTTTGTTAGCACAAAAAAAATTGTCAAATTTAGAACAAAAAATGTTTTTAAAAATTGTGGAATTAAAAGAATTAAACAGAAGCATATCAATAGGCGAAAATAAAGCTAGAATTGCAAAAAATGAAATAATAGAAGCAAATTTAAGATTGGTAATATCTATAGCAAAAAGATATATAAATCGTGGTTTACATTTTTTAGATTTAATACAGGAGGGTAATATAGGTTTAATGAAAGCTGTTGATAAATTTGAGTATAGACGTGGTTATAAATTTTCAACATACGCTACATGGTGGATACGACAAGCTATAACTAGATCAATAGCTGATCAAGCTAGAATAATTAGAATACCAGTTCATATGATTGAAACTATAAATAAATTAAACCGTATAATAAGACAAATATTACAAGAAGATGGTAGAGAAGCTTCTCCTGAAGAATTAAGTGGATATATGGGTATGGCAGAAAGTAAGATTAGAAAAATAATGAAGATAGCTAAAGAACCTATATCTTTGGAAACTCCAGTTGGGGATGATGAAGATTCTTCATTAGGTGATTTTATCGAAGATAATTCTTTTATTTCTCCACTAGATTCTGCAAAAAAAGAAAATTTAAAAGATTTTTTAGTTTCTTTATTATCTAGATTATCACCAAGAGAGTCTAAGGTTTTAATGATGCGTTTTGGAATTGGTATGAACACAGATCATACATTAGAAGAAATAGGAAAACAATTTGATGTTACTAGAGAACGCATAAGACAAATAGAAGCTAAAGCACTAAGAAAATTAAGAAATCCTGCTGTTATAAAACAATTAAGAGAATTTTCTTATGATGATTGAAAAAAGATTTTTTTTAATGTATAGTATATAAATGTTTATTTCATTGGGCCTATAGCTCAGTTGGTAGAGCAGGGGACTCATAATCCCTTGGTCGTAGGTTCAAGTCCTACTGGGCCCATTTATTACTACTTATAAATGTTAATTTTGAAAAGATTTAGTATAATTTGTGATATAGATGGAAAAATTTTATCTTTTAATAATAAATGCGAAAAATTTTTTAATCTTTCAAAACAAAATGTAATTGGTGTGGAAAGAATATATAAGTTAATTAATTACGACTTTGTAATGTATTTTATCGATAATTTTAATTTTTTTAAAGAAAGTAATATTGTTTTTCATAAAATTGATGTTAAATTAATTAATTCTATGCAAACTTCAATCGTTTTAAGAAAAAAAATCAATAATAAATTTATAATTGTTGATTTTTTGGATTGTGTTATTAAGTTAGATAAACCTAAAATATCATTTTTACGAATCTTTAATCTTATTGTAAGAAGTAAATTTACTTTAGGTAGTATATTGCCATTTTTTTTTAGTTTTTTTTTAGCTATCAATGATTTTGATAAGCATTCATTAGTTATAACTTTTATTTTATTTTTTTCTTTATACTTTTTTCATGTTTCAGCTAATACATTTAATGATTATTTTGATTGGAAAAGTGGTAGAGATAAATTAAATATTGATTACGTTTTATTTAGTACTGGCGGAAGTAGAACAATAGATTTAAAAATTATTTCAGAAAAAAAAATGTTTATTATTGCCGTATCTAGTTTGTTTTTAGTTTTGCTATTTAGTATAGTTATAATACATTTAAGAGGTATGCTAATTTTTTATTTAGGTTTTATATCGTTTTTATGTGTTTATTTTTATTCTGCTCCGCCAATTCATTTAGCTAGCAGGTATGGGCTTGGAGAGTTAATGCACATTATATGTTTAGGTCCATTAATGATATATGGATGTATATACGCGTTAGTTGGTTTTTCAAGTATTAATAATTTAGTTTTAGGACTTCCTTTTGGTTTGTTAATAACATGTTGTCTTTTATTAAATGAAGTTCCTGACTCAAAATTTGATAAGATAAGTAATAAATGTAATTTAGTTGTAATCTTAGGGGTTAAAAGAATTCCTTTTTTATTTTTATTTTTATGCGTATGCGCTTTTTTAATTATTGTTTTATATGCTATTTTTTTTGACTTTTTATTTTTTATTCTTATAATGTTAATAATCCCTTATTTTTCAAAAGGTATTAAAAACGTTTTTAATATTTCTATTGATAGAGATGCTGTTAGTAATTCATGTGCATTTAGTTTTAACATTTATTTATATTTTTGTTTAATTTTAATATTAGCTTTAATTTTAAATACTTTGATTTTTTTTTATCCCTGGTAGCTCAGCAGGTAGAGCAAGTGGCTGTTAACCACTGGGTCGGCGGTTCGAATCCGTCCCAGGGAGTATTTTTAAGTAATTATATCATTTATAATTACATATAAAAAAAAAATACAATTAGCTACTAATATTTTTTTTCCACCCGGTATAATTACTTTACCTTCGATTTTAAGATTATATCTACCATGCCATACAGTTATAGTAGGTGCTATACCAAGTAATATTGAAACCAATACTCCACTTAATTTAAGTATATTTATAAAACTATATTTTAAAAAAATAATTGATATTATTGGAGGAATTATTATAATAAAAAGTATTATTAAATTATTTTTATTTAAGACTCTTTCGTCGGATAAGAAATCTTTTAAACTAGTTGCAACACCTATAAGTGAAGTTATTATTGATATTAAAGCAAATATTTTAATTGTTATTAAAATGCTTTTTGTTTTTATTATATCAATTATGAATTGAGTGAATATTAAATCTGGAGATATCTTTTGATTTGATATATTTTGTAAATTAAAATCACCTGTTAATGGAAACACACCAAGCATTACTATTATCCATATTATATATATAATAAATGTTACTAAGCTTCCTAATGATATTGAACTGTATAAAGAATTATATTTTTTTTTTAAAAAATCCGATAGTGTTGGAATTATTACAGCAAAACCGAAAGATGTTATTGCTAAAGTTAATAAATTATTTATGTTTTTAATGTTATGAGTAGTTATATTTTCTGTTTCAATATAAAACAAACTTTTTAAAATAATATATCCATAAGTTATAAATAATATAATTGATAAAATGCTATTTATTTTTTTAAGTATTTTGTTTTTATGAAATGTTATTAGATATATTAATATTATATATAAACATATGCTTGGAATAAAAGTTTTTTTATTAGATAAATCGATTTTGATCATCCATTTAGTATATGCTAGTATATATGCATTTATTAATGCATATAATAAAAGTATATAAATTATTGATATAAATAGCTTCCATTTATATCCTAAAATTTGATTTATAATACTTATTATATTTGTGTTTTTTTTAAACCATAATGTTGTTTCTAGCATTAAAAAAGCGCTTAAAGTCATAAAAAAATAACATATTGCGAATATAACTATAGAATAAAACAAACCATTATATGCTGTGAGACATGGTAATGCTAATATACCAGCGCCAATAGATGTACAAGTTATCAAGAATATACTATTTGTTATTTTATTCATTTTTTTTCGGAGAGAGAGGGATTCGAACCCTCGGTACTATAAAGTACGCACGCTTTCCAGACGTGTTCCTTAAGCCACTCGGTCATCTCTCCTTTTAATTTATTTTTTCTTTAATTCTTGATGCTTTACCAGTTAGTTTTTTTATATAATATAATTTAGATTTCCTTACTAACCCCTGCTTTTTAATTTTTATCCAATTTATTGTAGGGCTGTTTATAAAGAATGTTTTTTCAACGCCTTCTCCAAAAGAAATTTTTCTTATAGTGCAAGTAGGATTTAATCCGTTTTTTATTGATAAAACTAAACCTTCGAAATTTTGGCTTCTATTTTTATATTTATTATCTATAATATTAAAATTCACACAGATTGTATCACCAGCTTTAAATTTTGGTGTTGAAATCGTATTTTTTTTTTGAGATATTATTTTTAATATGTTATTCATTTTTAAACCTATTCATTATATCCGGTCTGTAAAAAGATGTTATTGAATTATTTTCATCTTTTTTTATAACGTTTTTTTTTAATATGTTAATATATGTAATAATTGTTTTATTATTACTTATATATTTTTTATGTTCAAATGTTTTTTTACTAAATGTTTCTGTTTTTATATTTTCTTTTTTAATTAAATTATTATTATATCTACTTATTGAATTTATTAAAATTATAGCCGCTAGATCACCATTATTTATTATATAATCGCCCATAGATATTTTTAAAATTTTTTTAAAATTATTCACTCTATCGTCAATTCCCGAATTTTTTGAGCAAATTATAGTTATTTCTTTCATCTTAGAAAAATAACTTGTTATTTTTTGATTTAATGCTAATCCTTGAGGTGATAAATAAACAATTACAGATGATTTTTTTTCTTTTCTTTTGATTTTATTTAAAATTTTTAAAATTGGGTCTATTTTAGTTATTAAGTTATTTTCCAATTCAAATGGTTTTTCATCTATTTTAGTGTTTTTTTTTTCTTTTTAATTTTAAATTTAAAATATTTATTTCAATTAAATTTTTTGTTAGTCCTATATGTGTTATTAACTCTTTTATTAAATATGTAAATATATTAGGAGTACTAGTTATTATGTTATAAATCATATTATTTATTTTTTATTAATGTTTTTACTCTAGCCGATGTCTCAGCGCCTTTAGATATCCAATAATTTATTCTTTCTACATTTATTTTTGAATTATTTTTTTTATTTATAGGATCAAAATATCCTAATTTTTCTATATATTTACCTTTAATATATTTTAATTTTTCAATTACTATTATATTATAGAATGGTTTTTTTTTTCTTCCAATTCGTTTTAATTTTATTGTTACCATTTTTTTATTTTACCATATCTTTTAAATTTTTTAATAATCTTACTTTTATTTTTCTGGCTTCTGGTTTTGCTTTAAATGTCATTTCTTTTTTAGTAAAAGGATTAAAGCCTATTTTTTCCTTTTGTTCTGGAATATTTTTAACTGTTAATTTAATTAATCCTGGTAAAATAAATTTTTCAGGACCATTTTTTTTCATGTGCTCTTTTATAGTTTCAGTTAATATATCAAATACTGAACTTACATTTTTTTTTGATAAGCCTGTGTTATTAGCTATATGTTGTAATAATTTTTGTTTTGTTAAATATTGTTTATTTTCTGTATTTTGCATTTTTTTCGCTCATAATATATTTTTATTATTTTGAGATTATATTATAATATTTTTAATGTAATCAATAAATTTTTGCATTTAATTAATATAAAATTGCCGAAATAGCTCAAGTGGTAGAGCAACATTTTCGTAAAATGTAAGATGGAGGTTCAAATCCTCTTTTCGGCTTTATATAAAATTTAATTTTTTTTTAAGTAATTTTAAATTATTTTCTGCTATTATTTTAGTTTTTTCATTACCTGATTCTATTATATTATTTATATAAGATTCTTTTTTATCATAAATTTTTATTTTTTGTATTATTTTTTTATTTTTTTCTGATATATTTATATATAAAATGTTCTTACATTCTGCACAACCTATTTTTGCGTTTTTGCAATCAATATTTATTTTTTTTTTAATTATGTTAGAAGAATATATTTCATGAAATTTCCATATATTACAGTTATTTGGATTTCCAGGAATAAATACATGTATTCTTTTTTCATCTGTTTTTATTTTTTTTATTTTTTTTTCTAATATTTCTGATTCATCAGATATTAATATCGTGTTATTTTTTGATTTGGACATTTTATTACCGTCTATTCCAATTATATTTTTATGCGTATTTAAAATTGGCTGTGGCTCTTTAAAAACATCTTCTTGTGATTGCGTTAAATCTTTAATTAGATTGTTTGTTTTTCTTACTAGTTCTCTTATAAATTCTATATGTGGTAATTGATCTTCGCCTACTGGAACATAATCTGCGTTTAATATTAAAACATCAGCGCCTTGTAAAACAGGATATCCTAAAAAACCATAAGTTTTTTTATCTTTCTCTGATTTGTAAGTAGGAATTCTTTCCAGCCACGAGATTGGAGATAGCATTGATAATATTGTATAAAGTTCAAACGTTTCAGGTATATGCGATTGTACAAAAATTGTGCATTTATTTGGATTTAATCCTGCTGATAACCATTCTTTTATTATTGTTTTAGTATAATATTTTAGTTTTATTATATTGTTTAAGCTTGTAGTTAAAGAATGTACATCAGCTATGAAAAAAAAACATGTATATTCATTTTGTAATTTTATCCAGTTTTTTAATACACTGATGTAATTACCTAAATGCATTCTACCTGTAGGGCGCATTCCAGAAACGATTATTTTACTTGTCATAAATTTAATATTTTTATATTATTTTAATTTTTTATGTTATATTTTATATATCTTATATGTTTTTTTGCTATTTTTTATTTATATAATATTTTTTATGCTGCATTTTTTTCAGCATTATATTATTTTATTATTTCATTTTTTTTTAAAAAAAAAAATGAATTTTTAAATAAAAAATATATTTTAATTTTTTTAATATATATATTTTTTTCTTCTTTGGCTTTTTTGTATAATAATGATTTTTTTATCAAAATTAAATTTTCTTTATTAACTTCGTTTTTTTCTATTTATTTGTTATATATTTTTTTTAAAAAAAAATATATATTATATTTTTTAAAGTTTAAAATTGTTTCAAAAAAAAATATAATATTTGCGTTATTTTTTGCAAATTTTTTATATTTTATTTTAATTGGCTTATTGAATTTATTTATAATTTTTAATTTTGAAACAAGTTTATGGGTATTATTTAAATTATTTGGTTTTACTATAATAACATTTTTTTTCTTTATAATTATAGTATATTTTTTTAAATCTAAATTAATTATTATTAAAAAAAGAAGCTAATTTATTTTTTTTAACTGCGATATTTTTGATTATATTTAATAATTTTAATCTATTGTTTTTTAAATTTATATCTTTATCTAAAACTAAAACATTATTAAAAAAAAATGTTATTTCTTTTTCTAATAAAGAAAATGTTCTTAAAGATTCAAAGTATAATTTTTTTTTATTTAATTTATTTAAAATTCTTAGTGTAAAACTAATGCGTTTAAACAATATTTTTTCATCACGTTTTATTAAAAAATTTTTGTTAATTTTTTCTAATAAACTTATTTTGTTTTTTTCTACTATTTTATGTATTCGTTTAATAAAAACAATTAATTTTTCATTAAATTTATATTTTGATATTTTTATTATAAGATTTATTTCATTTTTATAGTCTAATATATTATAATAATCCTTATTTATTTTAATAGTATCTTTTGAATTTTTTACTTTTTGTGTTATAAAATCGCAAATTTTTTCTTCAGTATGTGTGTTTAAACTTTTGTGCAGGAATAATGATTCTTTTATAACTTCTCTTAAATTTAAATTAATTTCATTTTTTAATATTATTTTTATTATAAGTTTTGCGTCTTTTTTAAGATTAAATGGATCTTTACTACTAGTTGGTATTTTGTTTAAAATAAAGAAACTTGTTATATTATCTATGATATCAGCTAATGGAATTAATGATAGTGATAAATTTTTCTTGATTTTATTATTTACTATTCTATTGTAATGATATAAATAATTTTTTATTTTTTCGTTTTTTATGTTACAGCTATATATTAAACCATTTAATTCTGGTATTTCTGTTGTTATTTTTGTAAGCATATCTAATTTAATAAATTTTGATGCTTTTATAATTGTATTATTTTTTATATTTATTTTATTTTTTATAAATGATACTAAATTTTTTACTCTTTGTGTTTTTTCATACATATTACCTAATTTAGTATTCAATACTAATTTTTTTAAATTTATTATTTTTAATGTTTTAGTATAATCTTTTTCTTTTTCATATAGATAATTTAATTCTGTTAGTTTAGTATTTATTATGTATTCATATCCTGATTTTATTTCTTTATTTGACTTAACTGAGTCTATTAAAATTATTAATTTATTAATTAATTTATTATTTTTTTTAAGTAAAAAACAAAAATGATCTTTTAATAATACTGTAGTTATTATCTCTTTTGGTATTTTTAGAAATTTTTTTTTAAAATTACAAATTATTAAAGAAGGGTATTCTAATATGCTTGTTATATTATTAATTGATTCTCTTTTTAAAATTAAATTTGATTTATTTGTTTTTATATATTTTTTTAATAGATTTATTATTAACTTTTCTCTTTTTTCATAATCACAGATGACGTAACCTTTCTTTTCTAAAATTAATTCGTAATTATTTGCATCAATTTCTATATTTTTATCTAAGCTTTTATGCGATAAAGTTTTGTTATTACTTTTAATATGAAATATTGAATGATTAATAGTTATGTTATTTAATAGTAAAACATACCATTTTATAGGTCGTATAAATTCTGTTTTGTAGTTATACCAACGCATTCTACTTGTAAAATTAATGTTTTTCAGAACATTGGTAATTAATGTTTTTATTTTTTCTTTTAAATTAGCGCTAATTTTTTCTTTATTTAATTCTATTATAAAAGCAATTCTTCGTGATGTTATGAAACTTTTAATAATATCATAGTTAAAATTTAATTTTTTAGTTTGTTTTTTGATTGAATCTTCAAAATTATTTAATATGGATTTTAATCCTTTGTACGGTAGTTCTTCGGTACCTATTTCTATTAAAATATTGTTTTTTTTATTATTTTTCATTTTTAATCTTTTCTGCTATTTTTTTTGATAAAAATCTCATTTTTTCTATATATTCAAATCTTTCAGTTATAGGAATGTATTTGTTTGCATCTATTAAGTTAAATAAGTGTGATAATTTTATTAATTTTTCATAACTTATTCTTGGTAAGTTTTTATTTATTAGATTTTTACATTCTTTTTCTGTATTTAAAAAATATTCTTTTAATTCTGTTGAATTTATTTCTTTTTGTATATATGTATTCATCTCTTTCTCGTATTTTAGAAAAATATCTGAATATTTTATGCTCTTATTTTTATTAAAATCTAATATTATTTCTTCTATATTTTGAATCTTTTGTAAATGTAAAGCTATTCTTTCTAAGCCGTATGCTATTTCAACCATTATAGGATGGCATTCTAGATCTCCCATTTGTTGAAAATATGTAAATTGCGTAATTTCTGTTCCATTTAGTCTGACTTCCCATCCTATTCCGTTTGCGCCTAAACTTGGGCTTTTCCAATTATCTTCTATAAAGTTTATTTCATTTTTTTTAATTTTTACACCTATTTCTTTCAACGAGTCAATATATAATTTTTGTATATTTAATGGCGAAGGTTTCATTATGACTTGATATTGATGAAATAATATACTTCTATTAGAAAATTTTGTATGTCTTATATCGGTAGGTCGTCTTGATATTTGAGTATATGCTGCATTAAAATTTTGATTTGTCAAAGCATTTATAAATGTCATTGGATGAAATGTTGCAGCACCAACTTCTTGATCTAGTGGTTGAATAATTACACAAGAATTTTTTTTCCAAAAATTATTTAGTTTATCTATTATTTTATTAAAAGTCATTATTTCATTTTTCATATATATTATTCATCTGTTAAATTTTCAAACTTTGAGTAGTGCCCTAAAAATTTTAAATTTATTGTGCCTATTGGCCCATTTCTTTGTTTAGAAATAATTATTTCTGCCAGGCCTTTATTTTTAATATTTTTATTATATATTTCATCTCTATATATAAATATTATTAAATCAGCATCTTGTTCTATTGAACCTGATTCTCTAAGATCTGACATAATGGGGCGTTTGTCTGTTCTTTGTTCTAAACTTCTGTTTAGTTGTGATAATGCTATTATAGGTACATTTAATTCTTTTGCTAATACTTTCAATGATCTAGATATTTCAGATATTTCAGATGCTCTATATTCTGTTATTTCTGGCAGGTGCATTAGTTGCAAATAATCAATTATAATAGCACCTAATTCTTTGTTTAAATTAAAAATTTTTCTTGCTTTATTATTTATATCATATGGTGTCAATGATCCACTATCATCTATATATAAATTTTTTCCAGACAGTAATGCTATAGCAGAAGATAGTCTAGGCCAATCAGTTTCTTTTAATAAACCTGTACGTAACCGTTGAAGCTCTATTCTTCCTAGTGATGATAACATTCGTGTTGCTATTTGTTCTGCTGGCATCTCCATACTGAATATTAAAACTGGCATGTTATTTTTTATTATAATATTTTCTGCTATATTTATAGCTAGAGTAGTTTTCCCCATGGATGGTCTACCAGCTATTATTATTAGATCTGATTTATGTAATCCTGAAGTTATATTATCTAAATCTTTAAAACCTGATGATAATCCAGTTATGCTTGATCCAGATTCGAAAAAAGTTTCTATTTTTTTAATTGTTGTTGTTAGCGCTTGAGATATTGTTATTATATTCTCTTTATTTTTTTGCTTTTTAGATATTGATAGTATTTCTTTTTCAGCTTTATCAATTATTTCTTGTATATTTTTATTTTTTATATTCAAAGATGCTTCTATTATATTTTTGCTTGTTATTATTAATTTTCTTAAAGCTGAGTATTCTTTTACTATTTTAACGTATGTTTTTATATTTTTTGTGTTAGGTGTGTTGATTATTAATTCATTTAAATATTCTTTTCCGCCAACCATTATTAATTCATTGTTATTTTTTAAAATTTCTGTTAATGATATTAAATCAATAGTCTTATTATTTTTTATTTCATTTTCAATTATTTTAAATATTAATCTATGTTTTTTTTTATAAAAATCTGTTTCTTCGATATCATCAGATATTTTTTCCCAATTCTCGTTATCTATTAGTATACCTGTTAATATTGATTGTTCAGCCTCTATAGAAAATGGTATAGAATATGGTATGTTTTTAGCTAGTTTCATTTATTTATTTTTTTAAAAATTAAATATATTTTAAAACTATCTTTTTTTTCATTTTTGATTTCTATTTCATGTGAACCTAGTTTTTTAATAAAAATGTCTTTTATTATATTTTTTTGTTTTATATTTATATTTAATTTTTTTAATATTTTTGTTATTTTTAATGTATTATATGTAACATATAATTCATTATTTTCTTTTACTATAGCTGGTATTATTATGCTTGTGTTATGTAATATATTTATTAGGTTAAACTTGTTTTCATGTTTTTTATTTTTTATTTCGAGCTTCTGTTTTAAAATATTTTCTTTATTAGCTATAGATGCTTTTTTTTGTGGAATTAAATAATTCTTTGCGTAGCCATTTTTTACTGATATTATTTTTCCTGCTTCACCTAATTTTTCTATTTTTTCTAATAAAATTATTTTCATTTTATCCCTTATGCTGATCACAATATGGAATTAGAGCCAAAAATCTTGCTAGTTTAACAGCTTTTGATAAAGCTCTTTGTTCTTTTGCTGATAATCCTGTTGTTCTTTTTGGTATTATTTTGTTATTTTCAGATATATAATTTTTTAGTGTAGATATATCTTTGTAATCAAATGTTTTTATTATTTTATTTTTAGTTTGTTGTGTCATTTTTTTCACTTATTATTTGTTTTGTTTTTAGTTTTGACGGATTTGTTATAGCGTTTTTAACACTTAAAATTAATTTTCGTATTATTGCGTCATTAAATTTTAATGAATCTTGAAGTTCTTGTAAAATATTCTTATTACATTCTATGTTCATTAATATGTAATGTGCTTTGTGTATTTTTTTAATTTGGTAAGCTAATTGTCTTTTACCTAAATCTTCTAATCTATGTATTTTTCCATTACCGTTTTCTATTATTGTTTTGTATTTTTTTATTATATTTTGCAATCTTTCGCTTTGATCTGGATGTACTAATATCATTATTTCATAATTGTTCATTTAATTCCTCTTTATTTTTATTTTAAAACATCATTTTTTTTAAAAAAGTCTTTTTTATTATTTAAAAGATCTTTTATTGTTATTATTTTCTTTCCTTGAAACTGTATTTTTTTAATCCTTAAAATATATTCTTTAGTTATTACATCAATACCATTTTTATTTATATTTTTTATTAAACCTGGTCTTAATATTATATTTTTTTTTATTGTTTTAGCATATATTATTTTTATTTTTTCATTTTTGAAAGTAGTAAAAGGATATTTTATTCCAGTTAATGATTTTATTTTTCTTTCTATATTTAATGCTGTATCATTCCAATTTATTTTTAAAAAAAACTTATCTATTTTTGTTGTATATGTTGAATCATTTTTATTTTGAATAGTTTCTATTATTGTATTATTTTTAATTTCGTTTAATGTTTTTGTCAAACATTTTACTGCTAAATTACTTAATTTTTTAAATAATTTTTCATAAGTGTCATTTTTTTTAATTTTAAGTTTCATTATATTCAAAATATTACCTGAGTCAATTTTATTATTTATTTTTATTATTGATATACCTGTTTCTGTTTCTCCATTTAGTATAGCTGTTTGAATTGGTGTTGGTCCCTTTAATTTTGGAAGTATTGATGGATGGATGTTTATTATACCATATTTTGGTATAGTGATTATATTTTCGTTTATCTTATATCCATAATCAACCAAAATCATTAAATCTGGGTTTAATTTTTTTATATTTATTTCTGAATCTAAAGAATTTATATCATTTGGAGTCATGTATTGTATTAAATTTTTTTTTGATACTGTTTTTACAGGATATTCTGTTAATTTTTGACCTCTACCAAATTTTTTATCATTTTTAGTTATAGTACAAATTATTTCATATTTTCTTTTAATTAAATTTTCTAAGATTTTTGAGGCAAAAATATTAGTTCCTATTAATATTATTTTTTTCATTTTTTTATTAATTTTTTTTTTAAATTCGATATTTTATCATACAATGTTATCCCGTTAAGATGATCTATTTCGTGTTGAATACATATGCTTAATAAATTGTCAGTCATTAGTGTTTTTTTTTTATTATTTAAATCTGTAAAAGATGTTCTTATTATTTTATTTCTTTTAACTTTTATAAAAAAATCCGGAAATGACAAACATCCTTCTGTAGTTATTGTTATACCTTTTTTATATATTATTTTTGGATTTATCATTATTATTGGATTTATTTTTTTATTTATTAAAATAACTATTATTTTTTTATTTATGTTAACTTGTGTAGCTGCTAATCCAATTCCATTATTATGTATCATGGTTTCTATCATATCTTTTGAATTTTTTAAGATTTCATCATTTATTATATACACCGGGTTTGCTTTTTTTTTAAGATTTTGGTTTGGATATGTTAATATATTTAGTATTGTCATTTTTTTAATTTTGCTTTTGTTTTTTATAAATTATAAAATATTATTGTAAATAATGTAAAGTAATGTTATAAATTGTTACTTTATGTTTTAAAAGGAATATTTTATGGCTTTTGTTGTAACAGACAAATGTGTTTTATGTAAATATACTGATTGTGTTGAGGTTTGTCCAGTTGATTGTTTTCACGAAGGACCTAAATCATTAGTTATTGATCCTGATGAATGTATAGATTGTGCTTTGTGTGAACCTGAATGTCCTGTAGAAGCCATTTTACCAGAAGATGAGGTCAAAGATAAGAGAATTATAGATTTAAATTCTAAATTGTCTAAGATTTGGCCAAATATAACTAAAAAAAAAGAGCCATTAGTTGATGCCGATAAATGGAAAAATGTTGATGGCAAAATAAAATATTTAGACGAGTATTTATAAAGGTTTTTTTATGAATAAGAAAAATGTTAATTTAAAGAGTGTTAATATTTTTTGTAGTTGTGGTAATTTTTTTGAATTAAATTTAATTTTAGATGTTGATAAATTAAATATAGAAGTTTGTAATAAATGTCACCCTTTTTATACTGGAAAACAAAAAATAATAGATGTTGCTGGTAGAGTTGATAATTTTAATAAAAAATTTAGTAAATTAAAAAAATAATTTTATAATATTTTTTAGATGAGTAGTTATGATTCTTCAAAAATAAAAATTTTTAAAGGTCTTGAAGCTGTTCGAAAAAGACCTGGTATGTATATAGGAAATACCGATGATGGAAGCGGTCTACATAAAATGATTTTTGAAGTTGTTGATAATTCTATAGATGAGTATCTTGTCGGTGAATGTAAAAATATAAAAGTTATATTAAAAAATGATGGCTATGTTACTGTTATAGATGATGGTAGGGGAATGCCTGTAGACAAGCATGAAGACGAAGGTATTTCTGCAGCTGAAGTTATTATGACTGTTTTGCATTCTGGAGCTAAATTTGATGATAAATCGTATAAAGTGTCAGGTGGATTACACGGTGTTGGAATTTCTGTTGTTAATGCTTTATCTAGTAATTTAATCCTTAGAATTTTTAGAGATGGATTTGTTTATGAACAAAATTATTCATATGGTAGGCCTATTAGTGAATTAAAAATTTTATCAGAAACTTCACTTAGAGGAACAGAAGTGTCATTTTTACCTGATGCTACTATATTTAGTTCAGTAAAATTCAATTACCAATTATTATTTGATAGATTTATTGAATTATCGTTTTTAAATCCAGGTATAAACATTTTTTTATTAGATGAAAGGTCTAAAACTTTAAAACAAAATTATTTTTTTGAAACTGAAGGATTACAAGCCTTTATTTCCTATTTAAATAAAGATAAAAAGGTTATTAATAAGGATGTTATATTTTTTTCAGAAACAAAAAATGATGTTTTGATAAAAGTTGGTATTCAATGGACTGAAATTAATTCAGAATCAATTTTATGTTACACTAATAATATTTTTCAGCGAGATGGAGGATCTCATCTTATAGCTTTTAAAAGTTCATTAACTAGAGTTGTTAAATTATATATAGATGAATTTTTTCCAAAAAATAATAATTTATTAATAATTGGTGATGATATTAGAGAAGGTATTGTTGTTGTTTTATCTTTATACATGTTTAATCCAAAATTTTCTTCTCAAATAAAAGATAAATTGATATCTACAGAAGCTAGACAAGCGGTTGAACATGTTGTTTTTAATAATTTGAAAGATTTTTTTTACGAAAACCCTTTAATAGCAAAAACAATATGTATGAGAATTATAAATGCAGCTAGAGCGAGAAATGCTGCAAGGCAAGCTAGAGATTTAAGTAGAAAAAAAAATAGTATGGAATTTGTAAATTTATATGGAAAGTTAGCTGATTGTCAAGAAAATGATCCTGATTTATCTGAGATTTTTTTAGTTGAGGGTGATTCTGCTGGTGGCTCGGCAAAACAAGCTAGAGATAGACGTACTCAAGCAGTTTTACCTTTGAAGGGTAAAATTTTAAATGTTGAAAGAACTGGATTTGATAAAGTTTTTTCTAGTTTAGAACTTAAGTCTGTTGTTAGTGCTTTAAAATGTTGTACTGGTATTAATGAATATGATATAAATCTTTTAAGATATAAAAAAATAATTTTTATGACCGATGCCGATGTTGATGGTGCACATATTAAAACGTTATTGTTGACTTTTTTTTATAGGCATATGCCATTTTTAATTGAAAATAATTGTATATTTATATCTAATCCACCGCTATATAGAATTTCTAATAAAGATTGTTTTTTTTATATTAAAAACAAAAGTGATTTTAATGATTTTGTTTTTACCTGTATCTTTGAAAAAATAAAATCTGTTTTTATACATTTAGATCATTCTTTTATAAATAGCGTTGTATCAGAATATAAAAATATAGTTAATTTATTGGATAATTTGTCTAATATTTATCCAAAATTTTTTATTGAAAAGCTTATATATTTTAATGATGTCATTCCAGATAAAACTAGCATAGATTTTTTTACTAAGTTAAATTTATATAAAGATTTTTTAAATTCAAGTTTTTTTGTTGATAATAAAATTATATATAATTTTATTAAGATTAGTGCTGAAATTATTGATGTTAGTTTTTTAAGTTATGGTGTTTTAAAAAAATTTAAATTTGATGTTAATTTTTTTTCTACAGAAGAGTATAGCACTATTTTAAAATTTAATATTCTTTTAAATAAAGTTTTTTTAACACACAAAACTTATAAATTTGATGGTATTGATTATAATTTTTATAATTTTACGGATTTAATAAATAATTTAGTTAATAAAATTCTATCTTCTTATAATATTCAACGTTATAAAGGATTAGGAGAGATGAATCCTCAGCAATTATGGGAAACATCTATGAATCCTAAAACACGTAATATTAAACTTGTTAAAGTTAAAGATGCTGAAAATGCTAGTAAGATTTTTTCTAGCTTGATGGGTGGAAATATTGAAGATAGAAAAAAAATAATAGAAAAGAATATTAATTCTAGAATTGACTTAGATTTTTAATCTTGTATCTTTGATAAAATTATACCAGTTATTACAGAAACATTTATATTTTTACATTTTTCTGACATAGTTATCTTATATAGATCTGTACATTCGTTTATTATATTTTTATTTATGCCATTTTTTTCAGAACCGACTATTATTGCTATAGGTGTATTTAGATTTATATTTTCTGATTTTTTTATTTTAGATGATAATCCTATTATTTTAAAATTGTGTTTTTTTAGTATTTTTATTTCAGTTATGAGATTTTTTTTAATCATGATGTTTGTAAATAAATTAGCACCGTTTGATATTTTATTTAATAATGATGAGTTTTTTATAGAGTTTCTTTCATTTGTTATTATAGTATCAAAAGAAAAAGCTTCAGCTGTACGTATGCATGCTGCGAAATTATAAGGATCTTGTATTCTATCTAATATCAATATTTTTTTTATTTTTTTTATTGTTATTAAATCATTTAAGTTATTTATTGTTGTGTCATAGTTTTTAATTTCGCATATTATGGAACTGTATTTTTCTATATAAGTATAAGTATTATTTTTTATATTTTTTATATAAAGTATCCTTATGTTTTTTTCTTTTGCTTTTTTTGCTATATATATTGTTTTTTTGTTAATTTTTAATATAAAAATATTTGTTATTTTTTGAGGCGAGTATTTTATTAATCTTATTATTGTGTTTTGGTTATAAACTAAATTAGTTGTTTTCATAATATTATTTTGTATTGTATGAAATTATTAATTATTAAGATTATTGTATAAAATATAAAAATAATAAATAAAATTTTTATATAATATTTTTTTTCTAATTTTCGTATTATATATATTTTTTTTTTATTTTTTACTAGGTTTTTAATTTTATTTATTATTGTTGTTTTTATTATTATTTTTTCTAATGATAGTCTGGTTATTTTCCATAAATTTATGCCAGGATTGATATTTCTACTTATTGATTCTATAGATAATAATGTTTTTTGAAATAAGATTAATTGTGGTTGCACTTGCATATTTAATGATTTACTTAATTTGATTAATAAAAATATTGTTTTTTTAAATGATATGTTTTCTATTTTTTTATTTAAAATAGGTTCAAAAATAAAATATAATTCATTTTCTATTTCTTTTATTGATTTATTTTTGGATATTGTTTGTGCTTTTAAATGTAATTTTGCTACTTTTGTATAATTTTTTTGAGCGAAAGCCAATAAATTTTTTGCTAAATATATATTTTCTGATTTTTTTATTGCGCTAGATATGCCAAAATCTATCAATATTATTATAGGCATATTTGAATTATTTTTTGATACTAATATATTGCCAGGATGTAGATCTGCGTGAAATAAATTATATTTAAATATTTGTGTATATAACAAATCAAGCAAATTTGTTATTATTATTTTAGAATCTAATTTTTCTTTTTTTAATTTTAATTTATTTAGTATATTTATTCCATCTATATATTCTAATGATATTATATCCTCAGTAGTTAAATGAAAATTTATTTTTGGTATGTATATGTTTTTGTTTTCATTTAAATTTTTTTTAATCTTTATTATATTTATAGCTTCATTTTTTAGGTTTATTTCATTTTTTAGATTTATTTCTAACTCGTTAATTATATCAATAGGTTTTAATCTACGTATATTTTTAAATAAAATATGCATAATTTTTGCTATTATTTTTAATAAAAATATATCGTTTTTAATTGTATATTTTATTCTAGGTTTTACTATTTTTATAGCTAATTTTTCATTTTTAAATGATATTGCTGTGTGTATTTGTGCTATAGAAGCAGATGCTAATGGATTTTTGTTTATTTTTTTAAAAATATTTTCTATATTATCATTAAAATTTTTTTCTATGATATTTTTTATTTTTTTAAATTTTATAGTTTTTATATTTGTTTGTAATTTTTTTAATTCGTTCGCTAACTCTTCAGGAATAACATCTATTCTAGTTGATAAAACTTGTCCTAATTTTATTGCTATTGGACCTAATTTTTCTATTAATTTTTGTATTTCCTTTGATATGTTAATTTTTGTATTTTTTTCATGCGTATTTTTTAGTTTTAGTATCAAAATAGTTATTTTAATTATTTTATTTAGTTTATTTATTATGTTCATTTTTCATTCTTGTGTATTTATATTATATTCTTTTTTAATTGATTTATTGTAACAAATTTTTTTAAAAAAAAGATTATAAGTATAAGACTCTATTTCTAAATTTTTATAATGTGTATATTTTTTAATATAGTTTATTGTATTATTTGTTTCTAAATGTGTTGTATTTAAATATTTAAATTTTTTTCTGTATATTGGAATGTGACAGTGTATTTTAATTTCTGAATTTATCTTTAACTTTATAAGTAAAATTATTTTATCTATATCATTATAGTTATTTTTGTTTTTATCGTGCTTTATACTACATTGGTGTAAAAAATTTGATTTTTTTATTTTCAATAAACTTATTAATAATAATTTTTTGTATTTTTTTTTAATAGGTATTATTGTTTTTAAAGCTGAACTAACCTGTATTTTTGCTATTTTTATATTAGTATATTTTTTTATAGCAGTTATAGTTATTTCATGTTTATCAAAAATAACAGAAAAATGGCAAATATCGTAACATATACAGATGTATTTTTTAAAATGTTTTATTGTGTATTTAATCCACATTTTATAGAAATTTATTATATCAATATAACATTCTAGTAAACAACCTGGTTCAGGTTCTATTGATATATTATTTTTACTTTTTTTTAAATGTAGTATGATATTTTTTATATTTAAAATTGTTTTATATAAAATAATGTGTAAATTTTTGTTTTTAATCCATTTTTTATACGATATAGGTAATGTAGATATACTTATTTTATTATCTTTTGTGTTTAAATGCTGAATTAAATATAAAATGTTTTTGGTGTACACCAATCTATATTTTGATGTCCAGTCTGGTAGATATATGTTTTGTTTTAATTTTTTTTTATGAAAATCTTGATATACAAATCCGTTTATAGATTTAATAATAAGCTTGTTATTATTTGATAAGATTAAATAAGTATTGATATTTTGTTTTTTTTTAATAGTTTTTAATAAGTTGTTTGACATGCATAAGCTTATGTACTTATTTTTATTCTTCAAATTTTTTGTATAATTCAGTATATTAAAAATTAATTTTTTATAATTTTTGGTTTTAAAAATGTTAGAACAATAAGTTATGATGTTATTTTTTTTATTTATTAGCATTTTATATATAAAATGTTTATTTTTTTTAATAAGTTTATTGATTTTTCATATATGAATTTATTTATATGATGAGTTTCTATTTTTTTACCTATACCTTTTATTAAGGTTATTGTTAATTTTCCACCTAAATGTTCTCTAAATTCTTCTAAACCTTTAAAAATGCAGTATGTTTTGTTTTCAGTTATTGAAAGCTCTTTTGTGTAAATAGGTAGTTTTAAATTTATCAAAGTATTTATTATTTTTTTCCAATCTTCTTTTTTTAAAATTTTTAATATGTAAGAATATGTGCAATCTAGGGCTATTCCTATACTAACTGATTTTCCGTGAGAAATTTTATATTTTGATAATGATTCTATTTTATGAGCTGACCAATGACCAAAATCTAGTGGTCTTGATGATGTTACTTCAAATGGGTCGCCTTTTTTAGATATGTGATTAGCGTGTATTTTAGCACATTCATATATAATTTTTTCTGTTATTTTTATATCTCTGTTTAATATTTTTGTTATATTATCTTTTATTAATAAAAATAATTTTTCATTTTTTATTAAAGCTACTTTTATAGCTTCAGAAAATCCTTCTATAAAATTGTCTTTCTTTAATGATGTTAAAAAATTATAATCATTTATTACAGCGTAAGGCGTTCCAAAACAACCAATAAAATTTTTTTTATTATTAAAATTTATTCCATTTTTAACACCAACTCCTGAGTCATCTTGAGATAAAGTTGTTGTAGGTATTCTAATTAATCTTATTCCTCTATGCGCAGTAGATGCAACGAACCCTATTAAATCTTGCATTGTACCACCACCTACAGATAAAATATATGATTGCCTACATATTTTATATTTATCAATTATCTTGTACGCATATTTAACTAAATTGTAATGATTTTTTATTTTTTCTCCACCTGTTATTAATATAGGTTTGTAAACTAGGTTGATATATTTACTGTTTATTTTTATATATTCGTTTATTTGTTTTATAATAAATTCATTTGTTTTATATATATTTTTATCTATAAATATTATTATTTTTTTAATATTGTGATTTGATGTTTTCAATATTTTTGCTAAGCATGTATTATTTTTATTAAAAACATCTTTTGTAAAAATAATATTATATTTAAATTTTACTTGGAATGCTTGTTTGATTATTTTCATTTTTTTTATTAATTTAATTTGTTATTTAATATATATTTATTTATGTATTAAGTAAATTTTTTTTATTTTAAAGTAAAAAAATTGTAGTGTTTTATATTATGTAATATAATTACATATCACATTTACTATTTAGTTATAGTATTATGTGTTTTTATTACTTTTCAGAGGTTTTTTATGAGTAAAGTTTTAAAATTAGAAGGAGCAAAGTTGTATCCTTCTTTAGTGTTACTTGTATTATTTATATCTATGTGGTTTTTTTTGCCTGCGCCTAAAGGTGTTTCTGTTCAAGGTTGGCATCTTTTTATAATTTTTATTTTAACTATATTTGGTTTAATTATAAATCCTTTGCCTATGGGAGCTATAGCATTTTGTGCTATATCTGTTGTTGTGCTAACAAAGACTTTAACATTGCAATTAACATTGACTAGTTTTAGTTCAAGTATAGTATGGTTAATTGTTTCAGCTTTTTTATTAGCTAAAGGTTTTATAAAAACTGGGTTAGGTTCAAGGATAGCGTATTATTTTGTATCCATTTTAGGTAAAAGTACTTTAGGGCTTGCGTATGGATTAACAGCAGCAGAAGTTCTTTTCGCACCGTTGATGCCTAGTAATACAGCAAGAGGTGCTGGTATTATATATCCTATTATAGATTCTTTAAATAACGAATATGGTAGTAAACCTGATGTAAATCCAGAAAAGGATACAAGAAGAAAGATTGGAAGTTATCTGATAAAACTTTTATATCAAATAAATGTTTTAACTAGCGCTATGTTTTTGACTGCTACAGCTGGTAATCCATTAATAGTTAATTTAGCAGCCGGCCAAGGCGTTCATTTATCTTGGAGTACCTGGGCTGTAGCTTGTATAGTACCTGGATTGGTTTCTTTAATTGTTTTGCCTATACTTTTATATGTAATTTATCCACCTGAAATGAAATCTACGCCTGAAGCTCCAGCTTTTGCTAAAGCTAAATTAAAAGATTTAGGACCATTATCAGCTGGAGAAAAAATAATGTTATTTGTTTTTGCATTGCTATTAGTGTTGTGGGTTTTTGGAGAAAAATATTATGGTATAGATGCCACTACATCAGCTTTATTTGGCTTATCAATTTTATTAGTTTCTGGCGTTTTAAAATGGGATGATGTTATAAGTGAGACGAGAGCATGGGATACTTTTGTTTGGATGGCTGTTTTAATTATGTTATCAGGTCAGTTAGATAAAATGGGAATAACCGCTTGGTTTGGTGATAAAATGCAAAAAGCTGTAGCAAATTTTAGCTGGATGACCGTGTTTTTATTAGTTGGTTTATTTTATTTTTATGTACATTATTTTTTTGCTAGTATGACAGCGCATATTTCTGCTATGTATGCCACTTTTTTATTAGTATGTATTAATGCTCATGTTCCTGCTATGTATATAGCTTTGTTTATGGCAGTTGGTTCAAGTTTAAGTGCTGGTTTGACACATTATGGAACTGGTACGGCGCCTGTTTATTTTAGTACAAAATATGTCACTATAACAGAATGGTGGAGAATCGGTTTTATAGTAAGTGTTGTTAATCTTTTAATTTGGGGCTTTATAGGTGGCGCTTGGTGGAAAGTATTAGGTTATTGGTAAATTTTTTTTGTAGAGGTTTTAAATGAAAAAAAAAATATCATTAATAGGTTCAGGTAATATAGGAAGTACTTTAGCTCATTTAGCTCTTTTGAAAAATTTAGGCGATGTTGTATTATTTGATGTCGCTAAAGATATGGCTAAAGGTAAAGCATTAGATTTAGCTCAATGCGGTCCAATAGAAAATTATGATTTTAGTGTTATAGGTACAGATAGCTATGAAGATATTAAAGGATCTGATGTTATTATAGTTACTGCCGGTGTTCCAAGAAAACCTGGTATGAGTAGAGATGATTTGTTAGAAATAAATGGCAAGATAATGAAGTCTGTTGGAGAGGGAATTAAGAATTTTGCGCCTTCAGCTTTTGTTATTTGTATAACTAATCCTTTAGATGTCATGGTAAATGTTTTACAAAGTTATTCTGGGTTGAAAGATAACAAGATAGTTGGTATGGCTGGTGTATTGGATTCAGCTAGATTCAGAACATTTTTAGCTTGGAAATTTAATGTTTCAGTTAATGATGTAAATGCTTATGTTTTAGGTGGGCATGGAGATACCATGGTTCCTTTAACTAAATTTAGCAATGTTTCTGGTGTTACTTTAGATAATTTAGTTAATATAGGAAAAATTACTAAAGATGAGTTAAATGCTATTGTTGATAGAACTAAAAAAGGTGGAGGAGAAATAGTTAATTTATTAAAAACTGGTTCAGCGTATTATGCACCTGCTGCATCTGCAATACTAATGGCTGAATCTTATTTATTAGATAAAAAACGTATTCTTCCTTGCGCAGCTAAATTAATGAAAGGACAATATGGAATTTCTGACAATCTTTTTGTTGGAGTACCTGTAAAAATCGGTAGTAAAGGTGTAGAAGAGATTATTGAAGTGCCTTTAACAGACGATGAAAAAGAAATTTTAAATTGTTCAATAGATTCAGTTATTGAGCTTAATAAATCTTGGAATGTAATTAAATCTAAACTAAGTATTTAGTTTTTTAGAAGAATGTATTTATTTACATTCTTCTTCTTTTTTAATATGATTATAAATGTCTATAAATTCATTTAATGTTATATCTTGAGGTCTTAGTTTTTCATTTTTTATTACATTTTTATTTTTTATCTCAGTTAGTGACTTCTTAATTTGTTTTCTTTTATTATTAAATACTTTTGTTAGAATATTATTAAATAAATTGATATCTTTAATAATATTTTTTTGTTGTTTAGGTTTCATTTTTATTAATGAAGACATTATTTTTGGTACTGGATAAAAAGAATGTGGCTTTATATCATATTTTTTTTCTATATTAAAAAAATATTGCAATTTTATTGCTAATTTATTTTTATTATTATCTTTAGCTGTTATTTTTTCAGCTATTTCTTTTTGTACTAAAAAGTGCATATCTATTATATTTTTTTTAAATTCTGATAACAATATTATGATTTTAGTTGAAGTTTTATACGGTAAATTACCTATAATTCTAATTTTTTTATGTTTTTTTATTATATCTTTTATATTAAATTTCAATATGTCATCATTATGTACGCTTGATTTATCGTAATTTATAGTGTTTTTTAATTTATTAATGAAAGTTTTATCTATCTCTATAAAATAACTTTTTTCAGATAAACATGATATGTCTTTGCTTATGCTGCCTTCTCCAGCACCTATTTCTATTATTATATCAGTTTTTTTAATATTAATTGATTCTATTATTTTTTTTTTAATATTATTATCTATTAAGAAGTTTTGTCCTAAATTTTTTTTAAAAATTTTCATTATTTAATCGATATAATAGTTCGTATTTATATTTTTAATTATTTTGTTTTCAAATTGTTGTGTCATTAATTTAATTTTTTCTGAAATTATGTTTTGAACAATATACGTGTATATATTACTGTTATGATCAAAAATTTTATCTATTACTTTTATTATGTACCATCCAGTGTTTGTTTCTATTATATTACTATCATCATTAATTTTTAAATTTTTTATTGCTTCGTAAATGATTGAAGTAGAATTTTCTTTATCTATCCAACAAGTTTTTATTTTTTTATATATATTTATTTTATTTTTTTCTTTATTTAATGTTAAAAAATTAATAGTATTTTTCTTTTTTATTAGTTTCTTTTTTTGTATGATATGATAATTAATTTTTATATAAGATTTATAATTATCTGTTTTATTTTTTTTCTCTAATATTTTATATAAGTATATGTAATTATTTATAAAAAAAGGTCCTATTATATTTCTCGCTATATTATTATCTAAATTATTTTTTATAAAATAATAGTGTTTATTTTTTGCTTCATTTAAATCAATTATTTTAATATTTAAATCTTTTAATTTTTCATCTATATTTGATTTAATTTTTTCTATATTTGATTCTGTGTTTAAATTGTTGATTAATTTTTTTAAAAAATTCAAATGGCTTCTTTTTTTTTGTCTAATAAAAGAAACTTCTAATACTTTAATGTTGAATAAATTTTTTGCATAGTGGTTGTAATTTGATATGTTGAAAAAATTTGATATTTCTTTGTCTGATAATATAATGTCATCTGAAATTAATGTTTTTTGCATTTTATTAAGTGCTATATTATTAATTATGAATTCTTTAATAAATCTGCTTTTTATTTTATATTTTTTTTCTATTATTTTTTTAAATTGCATTAAAGACATATATTTTTTTGAAGCAGAGTCCTTATATATGGATTTTAATGATTCTTTTGTTATTTTTATGTTATAATTTTTAAATTGCTCATTGTATGTATTAAATATTTTTAACTCTTTTATTATTTTATTTTTTAATTCAATTTTTTTAATTTTATTTTTTTTTGCAAATAATTTTATTATGTTACAATATGAATTTATTTTTGATTTAAGTGTTATGCATTCGTTTATTTTAAAAATAATTTTTTCGCTATTTATATAGTTTGCGTAAGCAGAACACGTTAATGTAGATATTAGAATTATTGATAGTATATTTTTAATCATTATGTTTTTCATATATTTTTATATTTTTAATGGCAATGTTATGTAGATACAATTTAATTTTTTTTCTTTAATTATTATAAAAGCTTTGTTTTCTGGTATTATTATTTCTGTTTTTTCAGTTTGAATTATTTTTGATATGTTATTAATATGTCTGAAATTTAAATTTAAACTCAAATTTTTGCCTGATAAAATACTGTCTAATTTTACGACACCTGTTTCTGATTTATGTTTTACTGTTAGTGATATTTTATTTAGTTTAGAACTTAATACAAGTACATTATTATTACATATTATTTTTAATACATTTATTGATTTTTTAAGTTCTTGCGTGTTTAATATTATTTTTGTATGGTTTTCGTATTTTGTGTCTATTATGCTGTTTTCATAATAATCATTAATTAATCGACTAGTTATTGTTACTTTGTTATTTATTATTTTAATATAGTTTTCTGTTATATTTATTATATTTACTTCATTTTCTTGATATTGATTTATAAATTCTTTTATAAATTTTTTTGGTATTATTATTTTAAATCGTTTATTTAAATCTTCTACTAAAATTTGAGAAAAAGAAGTTCTGATACCATCTGATGCTAATGCGGTTAAACTGTTATTATTTATATCTATTAATATACCATTAATTAAATTTTGTTGATTATTTTCTGATGCAGTTATAAATGGGTATTGAAACAATTTTATTAAGTCTTTTGAAGTTATTTTAAGTCTAAATAATATTTGTCTTTCACTTCTGAATGAAGGAAAATTTGCGCTGTATATTAGTGGTAGTTCAAATACACTTGATTCAGTTTGAATTTCTGTAAAATTATTTGTTTTAAATATACGTATATAAGAATCGTTTTTTGTTACTCTACATATATTATATATCAATTCATATCGTAAAATAATATCTATATTTTCTTCATTATAGTCATCATTGAGTTCTTTATATGTAACAATTTCTATATCTTCATTTATAGAAATACAAAATACTTTATTTTTTATTTTTTTTAATAATATGCTTACTCCTATTTCTTCTTTCTGCGTTATTGAAACACCGCCTTCTACAATTTTTAGCATATCTATTAAATCTTTAGATTTTATTTTTATTTCCATTTTATTTTATTATAGAGTTTTTAATGTTTTGAATATCATTTTTTATTAATGTGTCTTTTTCTATCAATTTTTTTATTTTTTTGTATGAATGAATAATGTTTGCATTTGTATAATTACAAAATAATAAGCTTATTTCTGAAAAAGTTTTATTTGTTAATGTTTTACATAAATAAAATATTATTTGTCTTATTAAAACTATGGATTTATCTCGTTTTTTATTTTTTATCTTGTCTAAATCTGTATTATAATACAATAATGTATATTTTATAATATTATCTAAAGATATTTTTTTGTCATTTTTGTCATTTTTGTCATTTTTGTTATTTTTAATTATTAATCCACGTAATATTATTTTTATTATTTCATCATTTATATTTTTTAAGTTTTTTAGTGATGTATGTGATGTTATTATTATTTGTATATTATTTTGAATCATTAATTTGAGCATATTTTGTAATTTTTTTTGAGTATTTAAATTCATTTTTATTAAATTAATCTCTTCTATTATAAGTAAATTACTATTTTTAATTGATAGCTCTGTATATTCTATTTGTTTTTTAAATATTGTGTATTTTATATTTTTATTTAAATTAATTAATTCATTTATTATGAATGGTAAAATATCTTTTTTATTGTTATTTATACTTTCTTCTATGAATATTGGATTATATAGTGTACCTAGATTTTTTATTATCATAAAAATTATTGATTTTATAAAATCATTTATATTTTTTAATTTTTCTTTTTTATTTATAACGAGTTTTTTTTTTTGTTTATATTGTTCTATAGAACCTATAACTATTTTTATTTTATAATTTTCATTACTTATGTTTTGTAAAATATTTTTTATTATAGACAAATAATTTTTTTCTATTTTTTCTTTTATATAGTTATTTGGGCTTAATAATATGAGTGTGTTATTTTCAGTATATGTTTCTAATGGACATATATATTCTATGAAATTTTTCATAGGTATTGTATTTTGTAAGTATTTTACGCATGTTTGCCAAAAGAGATTTTTTATTTCTGTATTCATATAATAAACGTTGATTTTAAAATTTTTATATGTTTAATTATTCAATTATACATATTTTTTTGAGATTTTGAAAATGAAAAGAACTTATCAACCTAATGTAAGAAAGATGAAAAAAAAACATGGATTTAGACTTAGAATGAAAACTAGATCAGGAAGAAATGTTTTGAAATCAAGAAGAAGAAAAGGAAGATATATTTTAACAAAATAGTCTTTTTATGTTTATTAGCGTTGTTTTAAATGGATTTTTATTTTTTTCTAACTATTTTTTTTTAAATAAATTATTTTTTGTTAAAATTTATAAAAAAATAATTTTTTTATCAGTTTCTAGAAAAAAAGTTAAAAGTAAGCTTATTATTTTTTTTGTAAAAAAAAAACTTAATTATTTTCATTTTTATTTAATACCCTTTGTTTTTTCGTTGTTGTTATATTGTTATATGTATATTTTATAATGAAGCTTTTTTTAATTTTTTTTGTAAAGTTTTATAAGTTAGTTTTAAGCTCAATAGTTTTAAGTTCTTGTAAGTTTTATCCTAGTTGTTCTAGTTATTTTATTTTTGTTTTAAATAAGTATAATTTTTTTGTATCTTTTTTTTTTATTTTAAAAAGAATATTTAAATGTTATTTTTTTAACGGTGGATATGATCCATCGTCTTAATTTTTTTTGTAATTTATGATTAAAAGTATTAAATATATTTTATGGTTTTTTTTGTTTTTTTTATTTTTTGTTTTATTTAATGCCTGGAAAAATGAAAAAAAATTAGTAAACGATTTAGATAAAAATTATGTAGAGTCTAATCTAAATAATTTTCAATCTAAAGATTTTATTTTTTCGCAAAGTTTTAGAGAATATAATGATAAAGAAGAATTTATAAGTGTAAGCACTAATTTAATTGATGTTAAAATAAATCCATTAACAGGCGATTTTTCTAATTTAGTTTTAAAAAAGTATTTGAAAGATTTAAATAGTGATGATGGAGTAGTTATTTTTAATAAAGCTGATGATCGTTTTTATTATAGTCAAGTTGGTGTAATCAGTAATCAATTTCATGAAAATTTTGTTTTAGATAATAATAGCGTGTCAAAATTTAGTTATGATATTAAAGATGATGAATCTGGAGTGTTCGTTGTTTTAAAATATGAGATTGGAGATAATATTTTTTTATATAAAGTTTATACATTTAAAACTTACTCTTATGAAATATGTATAGATTTTTACATTCAAAATTATAGTGTTAATGAAATTTTTTTTAAACATTATGGTTTGATTAGATATAAGAAAGAAAAAACTTCTTCTAGTTTTTTAAATTCAGGTATGCGTTCATATGAGGGTGGGGCAGTTTATACAGATAATAAACCTTATAAAAAAATTTCTTTTGATGATATTAAAGATAAAAGTTTTTCGTATTCATGTATAGGTGGTTGGATAGCTTTTTTGGAAAGGTATTTTGTTTCCGCTTTTATTCCTGATATACATAGTGAATATATTTACGTTGCTGAAAAAATCTTAGATAAAATTTATTCTTTTAAATATTTAAGTTTAGATGATTTAAAATTAAATCCTAATGATTGTATGCGTGTTTCTACATCTTTATTTGTTGGGCCAAAATCTAATGTTTTTTTAAATAATTTATCTAAAGGGTTAGAGTTATCTATTGATTATGGAATTTTTTGGCCTATAGCAAGTCCAATATTTTATTTGCTTAGTTATATTTTTTATTTTATTGGAAATTGGGGATATTCTATAATTTTAGTTACTTTGATTATTAAGTTAATGTTTTTTAATTTATCTTCTATTAGTTATAGATCTATGGGTAATATGAAAAAGTTACAACCTAGATTGGAATTATTAAAAGAACAATATAAAGATGATAAAACTCAATTTGGCAATGCTGTAATGAATCTTTATAAAAAGGAAAATGTTAATCCATTAAGTGGGTGCTTGCCTGTTTTAATTCAAATACCAGTATTTATTTCACTTTATTATGTTTTGTTAGAAAGTATAGAATTAAGGCATTCGTCGTTTATTTTTTGGATTGCTGATTTATCTAGTAAAGATATTTATTATATTTTACCTATTTTGATGAGTTTGACTATGTTTGTTCAGCAAAGAATGAATCCGCCTATTCAAGATCAGCTTCAAGCTAAAGTTATGATGTTTTTGCCAGTATTATTTTTATTTTTATTTTTACAATTTCCTTCTGGATTAATGTTATATTGGATTTTTAATAATATATTATCAATATTACAACAACATATTATAGTTAAATATTCTTTATAGTTATGTATGATTTATCAGATACAATAGTAGCAATTTCTACAGCAAAAGGTAATGGTGGAATTGGTATAGTTAGATTATCTGGAGAATTATCTGTTGAAATTGCTTGTTCTTTAATTAAAAAAAAACGCATTAATGTAGGTATTAATTATGCATCTTTTTTTGATTCAAATTCTTTGTTAATAGATAAAGGAATACTTTTATTCTTCAAAAAACCAAATTCTTTTACCGGTGATGATTTAATTGAATTTCATGCTCATGGTAATGACTTAATTTTGAATTCTTTGGTTTTCAGGTGTATTGAACTTGGAGCAAGGTTAGCATATAACGGCGAGTTTTCGTTTAGAGCTTTTTTGAATAATAAGTTCGATTTGATTCAAGCTGAATCAATAAATTCTTTAATAAAATCAAGTTCTTTAAATTCTAATAAATTAATTTTTAAGTCTTTATCTGGTAAATTTTCTGATTCAATTAATAATATAATATTAGATTTAAATAAATTAAAACTGAATTTAGATGCATCAATAGAATTTCCTGATAGTGTTTCATTTTCTTTTGATGAATTTTATTCTGCTTTTTTCGCTATTTATAATAATTATATAAGTTTGCTTGATAATATAATTTCTGATGATTTTTTGTTTGAATCATTAAATTTAGTTATAATTGGTAATGTAAATGTAGGTAAGTCTAGCTTATTTAATACTTTATTAAAATCGAACAGAGCTATAGTTTCTGATATGCCTGGTACAACTCGAGATTTTATTGAAAGTAATTTTATTTTTAATGGTTTAAATTTTAAAATTGTAGATACAGCTGGATTTAATTCCTCAAGCACAGATTTTATTGAAAGGATTAGCATTGAACAAACTTTCATTCAAGCTAAAAAAGCTAATGTTTTGTTATTTGTAGTTGATTCTTTTAATGATTCTGATTTTTTAAATGATTTAAATTTTAAAAAATTAATCAATATTTGTAAAAATAAAATTAAACTTATTATTTTAAAAAATAAAATAGATTTATTAAAAATAGGAAAAAGTATTATTTATCATAAAGATTATATAGAAATTTTTTTATCAGTTAAGACAGGGGAAGGTATAGATTTATTACTACATGAGCTAAGTTCTATTTTTAATTTTTATTCAGAAAATTTATATTTTGTTAATAAAAGACAATATAATTTATTATTGATTGTTAAAAGTTCTTTTAATTCGCTCGTTACTTTAGATAGTGTGTATAAACCGTTAGATTTTTATTCTGATAATATTGGCCTTATTATTTTAAATTTAAATAATTTATTAGGAATTGATGTATCAAATGATGTTTTAATTGATATTTTTTCTAATTTTTGTGTCGGTAAGTAAATTTTATGATTTTATCATTCTATTATTTTGATGTTATTATTGTTGGTGCTGGTCATGCTGGATTAGAAGCAGCTTCAGCTGCATATAAATTTAGTTTATCTGTATTATTATTAACTAATAGGCTAGATTCAATAGGTGATTTAGCATGTAATCCATCTATAGGTGGTGTTGGTAAGGGGCATTTAGTTAAGGAAATAGATGCTATGGGTGGAATTATAGCTCAATTAGCTGATATGGCTGGGATAAATTTTAAAATATTAAATTCAAGTAAAGGTTATGCTGTCCAATCTACTAGAGTACAAGTTGATAGAAATCTCTATAAAAATTCTGTTAATTCTTTTTTAAAGAAATTAATTAATTTAAAAATTTTACAACAAAATGTTATTGATGTTATTATTAATAATTGTGTTATTTCTGGTGTTGTAACTGATACTGGACTTAAGTTTTATGCTAAATCTGTCATTTTTACAGTTGGTACTTTTTTGGGTGGAAAAACATTTATAGGTAAGTCTGTTAATTATGGTGGTAGAATTGGTGATATGTCTGCTTTAAAATTATCTGATAAATTTAAAGAAATTTTTCCAGCTATGGGTAGATTGAAAACTGGAACACCACCGAGAATAGATATAAAATCAGTATGTTTAGATTATTTTAGTGTTCAAAAAAGTGATATTCCTATTCCTTTTTTTTCAATTTGGAGTAAATTGGATAGATATATAGAATACACTGATTGTTATGTTATTTATACTAATTTAGATACTCATGATATTATTAATGACAATATTAATTTATCAGCTATTTATAACGGAAGTATTAATGTTGTTGGGCCTAGATATTGCCCATCTATAGAAGATAAAGTTGTACGATTTAAAGATAAAATGCATCATCAAATATTTTTAGAACCCGAAGGATTGAATAGTTATGAGTTTTATCCAAATGGTTTGTCATCTAGTTTACCATTAGACATTCAAATTAAATTTTTACGTAGTATAATAGGTTTAAAAGATGTTATAATAACAAGGCCCGGATATGCCGTTGAATATGATTTTTTTGATCCAAGAATTTTAAAAAGTAGTCTTGAAACTAAAAGTATAAAAGGACTTTTTTTTGCTGGTCAGATTAATGGTAGCACTGGATATGAAGAAGCTGCAGCGCAGGGCATAGTGGCTGGTATAAATGCTTCGTGTTTTGTACTTGGTCTAGAACCTTGGGTTATGGCTAGAAGTGATTCTTATATAGGAGTTTTAATAGATGATTTAATAACTCATGGTGTTGATGAACCGTATAGAATTTTTACAAGTAGAGCTGAACATAGATTAGTATTAAGAGAAGATAATGCTGATATCAGGCTTGTTGAAAAAGCTAGAAGTTTAGGGTTGATAAGTGATTATAAGTGGAAACTATATAATAATAAATATTTAAAGTCTAAGCTGTGTTTATCTTTACTTAAAAAAGATTCTTTTAATTTTTTTTCTTTAAAAAAAAGTTTGATTTTTGATTTTTACAATATTTTATTACAAAAGGATTCAAAATTTATTGATCTATTAAAAAATCAGTTTTTAGATTTTAAGATTTTAAAAAATATATTTTCCTTAAATATTGATCCTCAGATTTTAAAATTTATAGAGATTAGTATTAAATACGCTGGTTATTTAGATAAACAAAATAATGAAATCAAAAAAATCGAAAAGATAAAAAACTTTAAAATACCTATAGATATTGATTATTGTTGTATTTCTGGTTTATCTCTGGAAATAGCAGAAAAATTAAATTTAATTAGACCTACAACTTTATACAATGCTTATAAAATTCCAGGTGTTACATTACCATCTATACTAATATTATTAGTTTATATTAAAAAAAAATTGAATAATTAATATATTTAAAAGTCTATTGAAGTAATATTGATTTTTGTTTAATATTAAAAAATCTCTTTTTATTATTTGTTTTTTTATGTTCAAAAATTATTTTTTTTTAAAAATTAATAATGGCTTTTATTTATTTTTTTTAAATGTGTTATTTCTATTTGTATTTTCAGTAATGTTTTTGTTTTTTTTTAATTATAATTACGCAGTTTCATGTTTTTTAGGTGGTTTAATTAGCATAATTTCTTCTTATTTATTTTTTATAATATATTTTTATAATAATAAAAATAGTTCTTATAACTCTATTATTAAGCGTTTTTATTTAGCTGGCGTGGTAAAATTTTTAAGTTTTATATTGTTATGTATAATTGCTTTTTTAATAGGTATTAGCAAGATATATATTTTTTTATTTTTTTTATTTTTTTTTCAGTTTGTTATATGGTTTTTTTTTATATTTTTTTTTAATGGGATGTAAATTTTTATGAGTGTAAATAATAGTGTAATAACTACTGGAGAATATATTAAACATCATTTAACTCATGTTGATGTAGGTAGTGGCTTTTGGACTTTTAATTTAGATACATTGATTGTATCTACATTTTTGGGTGTTTTCATTTTATTATCATTTTATTTAGCAGCAAAAAGAGCAACATCTGAAATTCCATCTGGTTTTCAAAATTTTATTGAACTAATTTTTGATTTTGTTGATGGTCAAGTTAGGGATACTTATCATGGAAAAAGTTCTTTATTAACACCATTGGCTCTAACTATATTTGTTTGGATTTTTTTAATGAATTTTATGGATTTAATTCCAGTAGACTTTTTTTATATTATAGGTAAGTTATTGCATATTCATTTTATTCAAGATATGAAAATTGTTCCTACAACAGATCCAAATTTAACTTTAGCAATGTCTTTTTCTGTTTTTTTGTTAATAATAGTTTATAATTTAGCATCAAAAGGTATTAAAGGTGTTTTAGAAGAGTTTTTTTTAAAACCTTTTGGGCCGTATTTGTTCATAGTTAACTTTTTTTTAAAATTAATAGAAGAATTAGCTAAGCCTATTTCATTAGGGTTACGTCTGTATGGAAATTTGTATGCAGGAGAGTTGATTTTTATTTTAATAGCCTTATTGCCTTGGTTTTTGCAATGGGTTTTAGGTGGGCCTTGGGCCATATTTCACATTCTTGTTATTACAATACAAGCATTTGTTTTTATGGTTTTAACAATAGTTTATTTAAGTTTAGCAGAAGAAGCACATTAATTTTAATGTCTTTGAAAAGGGGGAAAGATGGACTCTTCAATTCAAGTATTACAAGCTGTAAGTAATTTACATGGGATGACTATGTTATCCGTATCTATATTGATAGGCGCAGGTGCTATTGGTACAGCTATTGGTTTTGGTATATTAGGTGGTAAATTTTTAGAAGGCGCTGCAAGACAGCCTGAAATGATACCTCAATTACAAGTTAAATTATTTATAGTCGCAGGTTTATTAGATGCTATATCTATGATAGGCATAGGTATTGCGTTATTCTTTACATTTGCTAATCCGTTTTTTTCATCATTGGAAACTTTCATTCCTAAATAAGGGGGATTTATAAGTGGATATTAACGCCACATTACTTGGTCAAATAATAACTTTTGCTATTTTTGTGTGGTTTACTAGTAAGTTTGTTTTACCTATGATTAAATCGTCTATGGATAAGAGAAAACAGGTTATTTTAGATGGGTTAGAAGCATCTAAAAAAGGACATGAAAAGTTAAAACAAGCTGAAGAAGAAGCCGAAAAATGTTTGAAAGCTGTAAAACAAGAATGTGATAATATTATTGCTAATGCTAATAAGCAAGCCAATAAGATTTTAGAAGATTCTCGTACAAGCGCTTTAAATGAAAGAAATGATATATTAGTTTCTGGGCATAGACAAATAGAACAAGAAATAAATAAAGTTAAAATGGAGTTACAAAAGGACATGGCTAAGTTGATAATACAGGGAGCTGAAAAAGTTTTAGCAAAAAGTATAAATGCAAAAGACCATGCTAGTATTTTGGATAAATTTGTTAAAAAATTATAAATGTTTAGGGTTTTATGTCTGAATATATAACTATAGCTAGGCCTTATGCTAAAGCGGTTTTTGATCTTGCTAAAAATTCTAATTCGTTAGAAGAATGGGATTCTTTTTTAAGTTATTTGTCTAGCATTGTTAATGATTCAAGTATTATTAGTATTATAAAAAATCGCACTATTAATTATAATGATAAATCAAGGATGATAATAAGTTTTTTTGATAATTTTGATACAACTTTAGATGATAAAGTTAGTAAGCATTTTAATGATTTTGTTTGTGTTTTAGCTTATTATGGAAGACTTTTATGCATAGGCGACGTTTACACTGTTTATAAACAATATATGAATCAAGAATTAGGTTGTATTGACGCTGTTATTAAAGTTTCTAGTGTTATTAGTAGTTATCAGAAAGATGATATTGTTAATTCTTTGGCTAAAAGATTAGGAAAAAAAGTTAACGCTTTATTTGAAGTTGAAGAAGGTTTATTAGGTGGTTTTTTAATTAAAATTGGTGATTTTGTTTTAGATGTTTCAATTATTGGTAATCTTCAGTCTTTAAGTTCAAAGATTATGTTATAATATGTAGATAATTAAGTGAGTAATAAAAATATGTCTAAAATTTCATTGAAAGCTTCGGAAATTAGTGATTTAATACGTGAACGTATAGAAAAATTTGATAGTGGAGTAATAACTCAGAATGAAGGTAAAATTGTTAGTTTATCTGACGGTATTGTTCGTATTCATGGTTTATGTGATGCTCAATATGGTGAGAGATTAGCTTTTCAAACTGGTGATTTTGGTATAGCTTTAAATTTGGAACAAGATTCTGTAGGTGCTGTTGTTTTAGGTGATTGTGGTAAATTAGCTGAAGGTCAAACAGTTCGTTGTACAGGTGAAGTTTTAAGTGTTCCTGTTGGCCCTGAATTATTAGGTAGAGTAGTTAATGCTTTGGGACATCCTATAGATGGTATGGGGCCTATTAAAGCTAAGTTAACATCTCCTATAGAAAAAGTTGCTCCAGGTGTTATTTGGAGAAAATCTGTTAGTCAATCTTTAGCAACAGGATTAAAATCAATTGATTCGATGATACCAATTGGTAGAGGTCAACGTGAATTAATAGTTGGTGATAGACAAACTGGAAAGACAGCTATAGCTATTGATACTATAATAAATCAAAGAGATGGTGTAAAATGTATATATGTTGCTATAGGTCAAAAAGCGTCCTCTATTGCTAATGTTGTTAGAAAGTTAGAAGAATATGGTGCTTTAAAACATACTATAGTTGTAGCTGCGTCTGCTAGTGAATCAGCAGCTTTGCAATATGTATCTGTTTATAGTGCTTGCTCTATGGGTGAATATTTTAGAGATAATGGTGAAGATGCTTTAATAATATATGATGATCTTACAAAACAAGCTTGGGCTTATAGACAAGTTTCATTGTTATTACGTAGGCCTCCAGGCAGAGAAGCTTATCCTGGTGATGTCTTTTATTTACATTCTAGATTATTAGAAAGAGCAGCTAGAGTAAATGAAGCTTATGTTGAAAAGTATACAAATGGAGCTGTTAAAGGTAAAACTGGATCATTAACTGCTTTACCTATTATAGAAACACAAGCTGGTGATGTTTCTGCATTCGTTCCTACAAATGTTATATCAATTACAGATGGTCAAATATTTTTGGAAACAGATCTTTTTAATTCTGGTATACGACCTGCTATTAATGCTGGTTTATCTGTATCTAGAGTAGGTGGCGCAGCTCAAACAAAAGTTGTCAAACGTTTAGGTGGTGGCATTCGTTTAGCATTGGCTCAGTATAGAGAGTTAGCTGCTTTTGCACAGTTTGCTTCTGATTTAGATGATGCTACAAGAAGACAACTAGAAAGAGGTAGACGTGTTACTGAAATGATGAAACAAAAGCAGTATAGCCCTTTATTTGTTAGTGAAATAGCTATTTCTTTATTTGCTGTTGAAAAAGGATATTGTGATGATCTTTCAATTGATAAAATTACAGAGTTTGAAAAAGGCTTACACAATTATTTAAGAAGTAATTATAAAGATTTTATGAATTCTATAAATTTAACTGGAAATTATGATAGTGAAATTGAAAAAACTTTTCATAATATTCTCAATGAATTCAAAAAAATGAGGTAATTGAATAAGGTTTTTTAATGAGCAAAGCTAAAGAAATAAGAGATAAGATTAAGAGTATTCAAAACACAAAAAAAATTACTAAAGCGATGGAAATGGTAGCTGCTAGTAAGATGAAAAAAGTTCAAGATTCTATGACTAGATCTAGGCCTTATTCAGAAAAAATAAAAGATGTTATAAAAAATGTTGGTGAAGGTGTTTTAGAGTATAAACACCCTTTTGTTACTTTAAGAGAAGAAAAAAATGTAGGAGTTATAATAGTTTCTACTGACAAGGGTTTGTGTGGTGGATTAAATGTTAATCTTTTTAAGCATTTCATGAGAAATATTTTGGATTTTAAAACTAAGAATGTAGGAATAAAAGCTGTTATAATAGGTAAAAAAGCAGAATTATTTGCTAAAAGAGTGGGATTAACAGTAGTAGGTAGTGTTACAAATTTAGGTGATAATCCGCAAGTATCTGATTTATTAGGTGTTATAAAAATAATGTCTGATTTATATTTAAATAAAGAAGTTGATTCTGTTTATTTATTGTATAATAGATTTAAAAATACAATGTCTCAGATTCCTATTTATGAAAAGATTATTCCTATTCAAACTAAAGTTTTTAGCGGTGCTGAATCAAAGAAACGTCTTTGGGATTATTTATACGAACCTGAACCAGAAAAATTGTTTGAACTTTTAATGAAACGATACATAGAATCTTTAGTTTATCAATCAGTTGTAGAAAATATTGCATGTGAACAAGCTGCTAGAATGGTGGCTATGAAGAGTGCTACTGATAATGCTGGTGAACTTATTAATACTTTTAAATTAATGTATAACAAAGCAAGGCAAGCGTCTATTACTCAAGAATTATCGGAAATAGTTGCTGGCGCTGAAGCAGTTTGATTTTTATATGGAGTTTTTTTTCATGAATAATAATGGTAAAATAGTACAGATAATTGGGGCTGTTATAGATGTTGAGTTTCCAAGAACTTCTATTCCAAATATTTATGATGCATTACGTGTTACTGATTTTAATTTAATTTTGGAAGTTCAACAACAGTTAGGCGATGGCGTAGTTCGTTCTATAGCTATGGGTTCATCTGAAGGATTACGCAGAGGACTATTTGTTGAGAATACTAATGCGCCTATTAAAGTACCAGTAGGTAAAGAAACTTTAGGTAGAATAATGGACGTATTAGGTAATCCTATAGATGAATGTGGCCCTATTAATGCAAAAGAATATATGTCTATCCATAGAAAAGCGCCTACTTTTGAAGAATTATCTGGTGGAAATGAATTATTAGAAACAGGTATTAAAGTTATTGATTTAATTTGTCCTTTCGCTAAGGGTGGAAAGGTTGGTTTGTTTGGCGGAGCTGGCGTTGGTAAGACAGTTAATATGATGGAATTAATTAGGAATATTGCTATAGAACATAGTGGTTATTCTGTTTTTGCTGGCGTAGGTGAAAGAACTAGAGAAGGTAATGACTTTTATCATGAAATGAAAGAATCTAGCGTTTTAGATAAAGTAGCTTTAGTTTATGGGCAAATGAACGAACCTCCTGGTAATAGATTAAGAGTTGGTTTAACTGGATTAACAATGGCGGAAAAATTTAGAGATGAAGGCAGAGATGTTTTATTATTTGTTGATAATATATATAGATATACATTAGCTGGTACAGAAGTATCAGCTTTATTAGGTAGAATGCCTTCTGCTGTTGGTTATCAACCTACACTGGCTTTAGAAATGGGAGAATTACAAGAAAGAATAACTTCTACTAAAGTCGGTTCTATAACTTCGATACAAGCTATTTATGTTCCAGCAGATGATTTAACAGATCCGTCTCCTGCGACTACTTTTGCTCATTTAGATGCAACAGTTGTTTTATCAAGACAAATAGCTGAGTTAGGAATTTATCCAGCGGTTGATCCATTAGATTCTACATCTAGACAATTGGATCCTTTAGTAGTTGGAGAAAAACATTATAATGTAGCACGCGCAGTTCAAAATACTTTACAAAGATATAAAGAATTGAAAGATATTATAGCAATTTTAGGTATGGATGAATTATCTGATGAAGATAAATTGATTGTAGCTAGAGCTAGAAAAATTCAAAAATTTTTGTCTCAACCTTTCTTTGTAGCAGAAATTTTTACAGGATCTCCAGGCAAGTATGTTAAATTGAAAGATACTATAGATGGATTTAATGGTATAGTTAATGGTGAATATGATAATATACCTGAACAAGCTTTTTATATGGTTGGTAATATAAATGAAGTTTTAGAAAAAGCTAAAACTGTTTAGGGTTTGTTTTTATGGATAAGTGCTTTAAGTTGAATATAGTTACTACTGAAACAGAAATTTATTCTGGTGAATCTAGAAAATTAATTGTTACAGGTGTACTAGGCGAGCTTGAAATTTTATATAATCATACTCCTTTTTTAACTTCTTTAGCTATAGGTCCTATTTGGTTTGAAGATAGTACTGGTAAATTGAATTCTTTTATAATGTTGGGTGGTATTTTAGAAGTTCAACCAACTGTTTCTACTATTTTAGGTGATTCTGTTATAAGAGCTGATAATTTAGATGAAGCAGCAGCTATTGAAGCTAAAGCTAATAGTGAAAGAATTTTCTCTAAGAAAGGATCAAATATAGATTATGCTAAAGTTAAGAATGAGTTAGCTGTTGCAGTTGCGCAGCTTAGGCTTATTAGAAAGTTAAAGGATAAACGATAGTTTTTTTTATGTTGATATGGATATCGACATAAAAATTTTTTTAATATGTTAGAAAAATTAACTTTAAAAATAGGTAGTATTTTAAACAAAATATCTAGTAAGTCACGAATTAGTGAATATGATATTAAAAATATATTAAGAGATTTTAGAAAAACTTTATTAGAGTCAGATGTATCTTGGAATGTTGTAAAAAGTCTTTTAGAAAAAATTAAAGAAAAATTAGTAAATGTAGAAATAACAAAAAAAATATCTCCTAAAGATATTTTTATAAAAATAGTTATTGATGAATTTTTAGAAATTTTAAAAACTAGCAAAATAGACGATTATGATAATTTGTTTATTAAAAATATAGGATTAAGTACAATACTTTTTTTAGGTTTACAAGGTGTTGGTAAAACTACTAATTTAATTAAATTAGCTAATTTAATAAAGTTAAAATATAATAAATCTGTACTTGTTGTTAGTTGTGATGTATACAGGCCAGCAGCTTTAGAACAATTATTGATCCTGTCTAAAAAAGCTGATATTGATTGTTTTAATGATTATAATTTAACAGATAATCCTATTGAAATAGTTGAAAAGAGTATAAAGTATGCTAGAGTAAATAAATATGATTTTTTATTAATAGATTCTGCTGGTAGATCTCATATAGATAATGATATGATGATAGAGTTAACAGAACTCTATGCTAAATCAAAACCTGATTATTCTTTTCTTGTCTTAGATAGTATGGTTGGACAAGATGGAGTAAATAGTGCTAGTATTTTTTGTTCTAATATTAATATTTCTGGTTTTTTTTTAACTAAAATGGACAGTGATGCTAAGGGTGGAGTTCTGTTATCTTTAAGTTTTTTATTAAAAAAACCAATATATTTTATAGGACTTGGAGAAAAAATCAATGATTTAAGCTATTTTTATCCTGATAGAATAGTTTCTAGAATATTAGGTTTTGGTGATTTATCTACGCTTATGGAAGATCTTGATAAAAAAATAAGCTTAAGTAAAACTAATAATTGTTTAAAAAACAATATTGATAAAATTGGATTAGATGATTTTAAAAATCAGTTGACTTATATTGTTGAATTAGGTGGAATTGAGACATTTTTAGATAAAATACCTGGTGGATATTCTATTGATCGGTCTTTAGTTAGTAAATTTGATAATAAATTTTTTTTAAAAATGATAGCTATTATAAATTCTATGACAAGAAAAGAAAAAACATTTCCGTCTTTAGTGAATGGTTCTAGAAAACGTAGAATATCTATTGGTGCTGGTGTTGATATTTCAGATGTTAGTAAAATGTTGAAATATTATGATAAAATGAAAAAAAATTTTTCTAAATTTTCATATGAAAAAAAAATTTTGGATAAAATAAAAAAAAAGAATTAATAGAAATTGTTTTTTTTTAAATTTAATTGTATAATTATTTAATACATTTATTAATAAACTTTTTTCATTTTTTAAAATGAGAGGAAATATGATTAATAGATTTTTATTAGAATTTAAGTTTGTTTTTTTATTTTTTATTTTATCATCTTTTATTTTAGCAATAGAACCTAATAAAAAGTTTTCTTTTGATTTTAAGGGATGTATTCAAACTGATTATTTATTTTGGCATGGAAATAAACATGATGAGTTTATATATGGAGGTTGTTTAAAATCCATAGATTTTACATTAAATGGTTTTTTAATAAATGATAGCATTAATTATTTTTTTCGTTTTAATGTAACAGATTTTATTTATAATGATATTATTTCTGAAGCGTATTTAAGTTTTTCTCTTAATAAAATTAAAATTAAATTTGGTCAATTTTTTTTACCATTTGGGTTAGAACAAGCCAGTCCGTTATCTGATAGAATGTTTTTGGAAACATCTTTATTAAATGGTATGGGAGAAGGTAAATTCTTAGGTTTTTCTTTTGATTTTTGTTCAAATAATTTTTTTTTAAGTTCTGCTTTTGTTATACCTGAAATTAATTATTCTTTAAATAAAGAACATAATTTAAAATATATTTTATCATTTAGATCTTTTATTAATTTTTTTAGATTAAATGATTTTGTTTTTCATTTTGGTTTTGATTATAAAAGAATAAAAGAAGACCAAAAAGGATGTTTTCCATTTAGATCTATTTCATATAGAGATAATCCTTGTTTTAAAACTCATTCTTCTTTATTAAATGCTTATAATGGTGTTATAGTTACTTCTGATATTATAGATTTAGAATTTGCTTTTATGTGGAAATCATTGTTTTTTCAGACTGAATTTGGTTTTGTAGATATTGGTTGGAGAGATTTTGATAAAGAGGTTTATTCTTCATTTTATTTTCAATTCTCTTATTTTTTAAATGGTGTTTATCATAAATATGATAATTTAAATGGATGTTTTTTAGATCCTATTTTTTTTCCTTCTTATGGCGCTATAGAGCTACTATTTAAGTATTGTTTTGTTTATATGATAAATAATGGACCTTTATTAAAAGGATATTGTCAAACTGATGGAAAAAAAGAATCTATTTTATTTGGATTAAATTGGATTGTTACACAAAAATTAAAAATTCAATTAAATTGTGTAGTTGATGAATTCATGTATTATAAATCCCCTGGTTTTCAAGTAACTGGAATGGGATTTAGAGTTCAATTGTTATTTTAATTTTTTTTACTTTTATCTAAGGTTTTTAATATGATTAGGCTAGAAAATTTTTGTAAATTTTTTTTAATATTTAGTGTTTTTTTATTAAATGTTTCTTTTGCAGTTGAATCAACATCATCTTCTAAGCTTAGTAGATGTGTTACTTGTCATACTTTATCGGGCAATAGTATAGTACCTATATGGCCTAAGATAGCAGAACAGCATTTTGATTATGTAATTAAACAGTTAATGGAATTTAAAAAAGGTAAGGATGGAGATAGATTTGATCCTAATATGTTCGCTATGTTACAAGGTGTTAATGAAAATGAATTAATAGAGTTAGCTGAACATTTTTCAAAACAGCCTTTAGAAAAAAACAAGGGAAGTGCTAACTTACCTCGTTTCGAAATTGGAAAATCTATTTATTTATATGGTGATACTAATAATAAAGTAACTGGTTGTGTTGGATGTCATGGTATAGACGGTTCTGGAAATAAATTAGCTAAATTTCCTATTTTAAAGTGGCAACATAAAGACTATTTAATTACTCAAATGAAAAAGTTTAGATCTGGAGAAAGGTCAAATGATTTTAATAGTATTATGCGTGATATATCCAGTTCTATGACTGATGAACAAATGATTGCTGTTGCAGAATATATTTCTTTCATGGATTAGTTTTAGGCTAAAAGCTAGTTTTTATATTGATTTTTTTATATTTTTGAAGTAAACTTTCATCAAATTTTTGATGGAGTTTAGTTTATGCGTCATTATTTAAGTGATTGGAATCCAGAAGATGTGTCTTATTGGAATAATAAAGGTAAATATGTAGCTAACAGAAATTTAATCGTATCTATTCCTTGTTTGTTATTGTCTTTCGCTGTTTGGTTTATATGGTCGGCAGTAGCTGTTAATTTAAATAGTATAGGATTTAATTTTACTACTGATCAGTTGTTTACTTTAGCGGCAGTACCTGGATTAACAGGAGCGACATTGAGAGTTTTCTATTCTTTTTGTGTACCAATTTTTGGAGGAAAAAATTGGACAGTTTTTTCTACAGCTACGTTATTGATTCCGTCTTTTGGTATAGGATATTCTGTTCAAGATATTAATACTTCATATCATACTATGTTATTATTAGCTGCTTTTTGTGGTTTTGGTGGTGGTAATTTTTCATCGTCTATGGCCAACATTAGTTTCTTTTTTCCTAAAAAGTTCCAAGGTACGGCTTTAGGTTTAAACGCTGGCTTAGGAAATTTAGGTGTTAGCGTTTTACAATTTTCTGTGCCGTTAGTAATTGGTATTGGTTTTTTTGAATTTATAGCAGGCGAACCTCAAAAATTACTTTTAAACGATGGATCTTTAAAGTTTATTTGGTTACAAAACGCTGCTTATGTTTGGATTTTACCAGTTATTTTAGCTACACTCGCATCTTTATTTTTTATGGATAATTTACCTACTATTAAAAGTTCTTTAAGTAGTCAATTAGTAATTTTTCAAAGAAAACATATGTATTTAACAACCTGGTTATATGTTATGTCTTTTGGATCTTTTATAGGTTATTCTGCTGCTTTCCCGTTATTAATAAAAACTCAATTTCCTGGTATTAATCCATTGGCATATGCTTTTTTGGGGCCTATGTGTGGAGCTCTTATACGCCCTGTAGGTGGATGGATTTCAGATAAAGTTAAAAGTGGAGCCTTAATTACTTTTATAGATTTATTTATTATGATTTTTTGTGTTTTTGGTGTGTTATTTTTTATTAGTAGTAAAAATTTTACAGGTTTTTTTATTTGTTTTGTTTTATTGTTTGTTACAACCGGCATAGCTAATGGATCAGTTTTTCAAATGATACCTATGATTTTTATTCCTAAAGAATCTGCTGCTGTGTTAGGTTTTAGCGCTGCTATTGCAGCTTATGGTGCTTTTTTAATTCCTAAAGCTTTTGGTTTATCAATTCAAATTACAGGTGCGCCTAATACTGCAATGTATTTTTTTGTTTTGTATTATATTTCATGTATTTTAATTACTTGGTGGTATTATTTAAGATCAAGTTCTGAAGTAAAGTGTTAATTTTTTTTTAAATGGAGAAAAAAAATATGAGTCATATTTTTTCGCGTCTTAGTTTTTTAAAGAAGATTGATAGTTTTTTTTCCGATAAGCATGGTATTGTTACTACTGAAGATAGAAGTTGGGAAGAAACTTATAGAAAACGTTGGCAACATGATAAAATAGTTAGATCTACTCATGGAGTTAATTGCACTGGTTCATGTAGCTGGAAAATTTATGTTAAAAATGGTATAATAACCTGGGAAACTCAGCAAACTGATTATCCTAGAACTCGTAATGATTTGCCTAATCATGAACCACGTGGATGTCAAAGAGGAGCAAGTTATTCCTGGTATATATATAGCTCTGCTAGATTAAAATATCCTTTAGTTAGAAGTAGTTTAATAGAGTTATGGAATAAATCTAGATTAGAATTTAAAAACCCTGTAGATGCCTGGGCGTCTATTCAAAAAAATGAAACTACTTCTTTATTATATAAAAATGATAGAGGTAAGGGTGGCTTTGTTAGAGTTTCCTGGAATGATATTAATGAATTAATTGTTTCAGCAAATATATATACAATTAAAACTTACGGCCCTGATAGAGTTATAGGATTTTCTCCTATTCCTGCTATGTCAATGGTTTCTTATGCTGCCGGAGCTAGATATTTATCTTTAATTGGCGGAGTTTGTTTAAGTTTTTATGATTGGTATTGTGATTTGCCTCCTAGTTCTCCACAAACATGGGGCGAGCAAACAGATGTACCAGAAAGTGCTGATTGGTATAATTCTCATTTTCTTATTCTTTGGGGTGCTAATGTTCCACAAACACGTACTCCTGATGCTCATTTTTTTACAGAAGTTCAATATAAAGGAGCTAAAACTGTTTCTATATCACCAGATTATAATGAAGGTTCAAAATTGTGTGATGTTTGGTTACCTGTAAAACAAGGTACTGATTCTGCGGCTGCTATGGCGATGGGTCATGTTATTTTAAAAGAATTTTACTTAACAAATGATACTAAAAGTAATTATTTTATAGATTATGCAAAATCTTATACAGATATGCCGTATTTAGTTATTATGGACGAATTTAACGGTAATTTTGTTCCTGGAAGATATTTACGTGCATCTGATTTAGATGTTTTATCTAAAGAAAAAAATTCTGATTGGAAACCTTTAATTTATGATGTTAAAAGTAATAAAATAGTTATTCCTAGTGGTTCAATTGGATCAAGATGGGATAATAGTAGAATGTGGAATTTAAAATCTATAGACACAATTAATAAAATTGACATATCACCTTTATTATCCTTTATAGATAGTTATGATACTGTATTATCTGTTGGATTTCCTTATTACGGTGGATTAAATCATAAGCATACTTATTTTAACAATACAAATCATAATGACGCGTTGTTTAGAAATGTTCCTGTTAAAAAAATTGTTTGTAATGATAAAGTTTTTTTTGTTGCGACTGTATTTGATTTATTAGTATCCAATTATGGTATAGATCGTGGGCTTAATGGAAATAATAACGCTTCTAATTATAATGATAATGTTCCTTATACTCCTTTTTGGCAAGAACATATAACTGGTGTAAGTGGAGAAGCTATTATAGGTGTTGCTAGGCAATTTGCTAGAAACGCTGAAAAAACTTCTGGTAAAAGCATGATAATAACTGGAGCTGGAATGAATCATTGGTATCATATGGATATGAATTATAGAAGTATAATAAATTTATTAATTATGTGCGGGTGTATAGGTGTTACTGGTGGAGGTTGGGCTCATTATGTAGGTCAAGAAAAATTAAGACCTCTTGCTGGATGGTTGCCACTAGCTTTTTCTTTAGATTGGAAACGACCACCTAGATTAATGAATGGTACATCTTTTTTTTATATTCATACTTCTCAATGGAAATATGAAAAATTAACACTTAATGAATTATTATCTCCTGTTTCTTTTAATAAGAAGAAATGGAGTAACTCTACTATAATAGATTGTAATGTTATAGCTGAAAGATTAGGTTGGCTACCATCTGCGCCTCAATTAAATGTTAATCCGTTAAAATTATTTGATAATGCTAAAGCAAATAATAGTGATGTAATACAATATACAATAGATTTACTAAAATCAGGAAAAATAAAATTTTCTTCTGAAGATCCTGATAATCCAATTAATTTTCCAAGAAATTTGTTTGTATGGCGTTCTAATTTGTTAGGTGCAAGCGGAAAAGGTCATGAATATTTCTTAAAATTTCTTTTAGGGGTTGATAGCGCCTTTACTAGGGAAGATTTATCTAAGTTTGGAGGAATTAAACCATCTTTTGTTACATGGAATGATAATGAAGTTGCTGGTAAATTAGATTTATTAATAAACATAGATTTTAGAGTTTCTACAACCGGTTTGTATTCTGATATTATATTACCAACAGCTTCATGGTATGAAAAAGATGATTTAAACACTTCGGATATGCATCCTTTTATACATCCATTATCTTCCGCCATAGATCCAGTTTGGGAGTCAAAAAGTGATTGGGAAATTTATAAAGGTTTGGCTAAATCATTTACTGAAGTTGTAAATAATAATAAGTGTTTTAATGTAGTAGAAAAAGATATAGTTTTAACACCACTTATGCATGACTCACCAACTGAATTAGGACAACCATTAGATGTGAAAGATTGGAAATTTAACGAAGTTGATTTAATACCAGGAAAAACCATGCCTAATATAATGTGTGTTGAAAGAGATTATTACTCTATTTATGATCAGTATACATCTTTAGGGCCATTAATTAAAAAACATGGAAATATGTGTAAAGGTATTTCTTGGAACACTGAACATGAAGTTTATTTAATAGGCTTACATAATGGTATAAATGAAAGTAATGGTTATCCGAATATAAAAACTGCTATAGATGCTTGTGAAGTTATATTATTTTTAGCTCCTGAAACAAATGGTGAAGTTGCTTTAAAATCTTGGCAAGCTCTTGGTAATTATACTGGTTTAGATCATACGCACTTAGCATTAGATAGAGCTGCTGAAAAAATAAGATTTAGAGATATACAAGCTCAACCTAGAAAAATTATAACATCACCTACTTGGAGCGGTATTGAATCTGAACATGTATCGTATAATTCAGGTTATACTAATGTTAACGAATTTATACCTTGGAGAACATTAACTGGTAGGCAACAATTTTATCAAGATCATTTATGGATGCGTGATTTTGGAGAAAGTTTATGTGTATATAAACCTCCTATTGATACAAAAACTGTTAAATTTTATTTAGATGATAATTCTAAAGATAATGGTCATAAAAAAGTTGCTCTGAATTTTATTACACCACATCAGAAATGGGGAATTCATAGTACATATTCAGATAATTTATTAATGTTAACTCTTAATAGAGGTGGCCCTGTTGTTTGGATAAGTGAAATAGATGCTAATAAAATAGGAGTTATAGATAACGACTGGATTGAAGCTTACAATCTAAATGGTGCAATTGTAGCTAGAGCAGTTGTAAGTCAGAGAGTTCCTGAAGGTATGAGTTTAATGTATCATGCGCAAGAAAAAATAATTAATGTTCCTTTGTCTGAATTTAGTGGACAAAGAGGCGGTATACATAATTCTGTAACAAGAGTTTCTTTAAAACCTACTCATATGATTGGAGGTTATGCACAACAAGCATACGGTTTTAATTATTATGGAACAGTTGGTTCTAATAGAGATGAATTTATTATTGTTAGAAAATTATCTAATATTAAATGGGGATATGATAACACTTCTTATGATAAGGAGGTTTTATAATGAAGATTCGCGCGCATATTGGTATGATACTTAATTTAGATAAATGTATAGGTTGTCATACTTGCTCTGTAACGTGTAAAAACGTTTGGACTTCAAGAAAAGGTGTAGAATACGTTTGGTTTAATAATGTTGAAACTAAACCTGGCCTTGGTTATCCTAATGATTGGGAATCTCAAAGAAAATGGAATGGTGGGTGGAAAATTAATGATGATGGTGATTTAGAACCTAAATTAGGTAGTAAAATAAGTGTTTTTTTAAAGTTATTTGCAAATCCTGATTTGCCTGTTATAGATGATTATTATGAACCGTTTACTTTCAATTATAGTTGTTTGCAAAGTTCTGAAAAATTTGCATATGCTCCATCAGCTCGTGCAGTTTCAATATTAACTGGTAAGTATTTGGATAAGATAAAATCTGGACCTAATTGGGAAGAAATATTAGGTGGAGAATTTTCTAAAAGAAGCATGGATTATAATTTTGAAGGTATAAATAAAGAAGTTTATGGATCTTTTAAAAATACATTTATGTTTTATTTACCTAGATTATGTGAACATTGTTTAAATCCAGCTTGTGTAGCTGTTTGTCCTTCAGGAGCTATTTATAAAAGAGAAGAAGATGGTATAGTTTTAGTTGACCAGAATAGATGTCGTGGTTGGAGAATGTGTGTTAGTGCATGTCCTTATAAAAAAGTTTATTATAACTGGCATTCTGGTAAATCTGAAAAATGTATATTTTGTTATCCTCGTATAGAATCTGGTGAAACTACAGTATGTTCCGAAACATGTGTTGGTAGAATTAGATCTGTTGGAGTTATTTTGTATGATGCTGATAAAATAAAATCTTTTGCTTTAACCGAAAATGTGAAGGATTTATATGAAAATCAGTTAAAAATATTTTTAGATCCTAATGATAAAAATATTATTGATATGGCTTTATCTCAAGGTATTTCTTTAAATTGGATTAAGGCTGCTCAGAATTCTCCTATATATAAAATGGCTGTTGATTGGAAAATTGCTTTACCTTTACATCCTGAATATAGAACATTACCTATGGTATGGTATATACCACCATTAAATCCTATTCAAAATTCTATTAATTCATTTAAAGATTCAATTAATGGAATTTTACCTGATATTAGTGATTTAAGAATTCCTGTTAGATATCTAGCTAATATGTTGAGTGGTGGAAATGAAGATGTTATCATTAGATCTTTGAAAAGAATATTGGCAATGCGTGCTTATATGAGATTTAAATTAGTAGATGGTTTTATAAATACAGATATTTTAGATTATAGTGGTTTAAATCAATTTCAGATAGAAGAAATGTATAAATATATGGCTATAGCAAATTATGAAGATAGATTTGTTATACCTACTGCAAGAAGAGATTATCTAAGTGATGCTTTCGCTTATAGAAGCGGGTGCGGATTTAATACTGGTAATGTTGAGTCTGAATATGTGAATACATCTAAAGATAATAAAGGTAGAAATTTATTTGGTGGTGTTTAATTTTGATAAAAATTAAAACATATAAAGTTTTTTCTACATTATTATTATATCCTGATGCTGAATTAAAACATAATGTTAATTTAGCATTAGATATTTTAATTAAAGAAGCAGTTCTACATACAGAATATATTAACATTATTAAATCTTTTGTTGAGTATATTGATAATAATGATTTATTATTTTTGCAAGAAGAATATGTTTCTTTGTTTGATAGGCAGAAAAATTTTTCTTTATATTTATTTGAACATATTCATAGCGATTCCAGAGATAGAGGAATGGCTATGATTGATTTAAAAAATTTATATAAAACATCAAATTTTGATATACCTTTAGGTGGTGAATTGCCAGATTATTTACCTGTATTTTTAGAATATTTGTCTATTTTATCTATTGATAAGGCATCTTTTTTATTGGGGGAAGTCATTAATATTATAGCTGTTCTTAGATACAGATTAAATTTAATTAATAATATATATTATAAATTATTTTATGCTTTAGAATCTTTATCTGCTATTAAATCTGATAATAGTATTATAGAAAAATCTAGTGCTTGTAATAATTTTTATTTAAATAATAAAGATTTCGATGATACAAAAATTTTTTAATTAGGAGTTAACATGCATTTTTTAAATATATTTATTTTTTCTTATTTTCCATATATTTCTATTCTCATTTTTATTTTAGGTTCGGTGTTTAGATATGAGAATAATCAATATTCTTGGAAAAGTAGTTCGAGTCAATTATTACATAATAAATTATTTTTTTTAAGTAGTAATTTATTTCATTTTGGAATTTTATTTTTAATTTTTGGACATTTTTTTGGTTTATTGACTCCGCATTCTATTTATTCTAATTTTATTACGGCCGAACATAAGCAAATGCTTGCCATGTTTTCAGGAGGAGTAGCAGGTTTTTTTTGTTTTATTGGTTTAACATTATTAATATACAGACGTATATCAAATGATAGAGTTAATAGTAATAGTAATAGCTCTGATCTATATGTTTTATTTTTACTTTATGTACAATTAATTTTAGGATTATTTTCTATTGTTATTTCTTATTCGCATATTGATAATCCAAGTACTATGATATCTTTAGCTAATTGGGTTCAAGGCATTTTTACTTTTTCTCCTAATTTGTATTTGTATGTTATACCTGAAAATTTTATTTTTAAGGCGCATTTGTTTTTAGGCATGATTATATTAGTTTTTTTTCCTTTTACACGATTAGTTCATGTATTTAGTTTTCCTTATTTATATTTTTTAAGACATGGATATCAAATAGTTAGAACATTTAAGTAAAAAGGTTTTTAATGAGTGATATTAAGGATTATAATAATGATATAAATGTTAGTAAAACAGATATGGTAAGAGCTTTAGTTTTAAGTACTATGGCTTTTACATTTTGTTTTTCTGTTTGGACTATTTTTTCTATAATAGGAATAAGAATAAAATATGAAATAGGATTAAATGATACTCAATTTGGATTTTTAGTTGCTACTCCTATTTTAACTGGTTCTTTATGCAGACTTTTTTTGGGTATATTAACAGATTTATATGGTGGTAGGCTTATTTTTACAATTCTTATGTTGTTTTCTTCATGTTCTTTATATTATTTAACTTATGTTAATGATTATTATCAGTGTATTATAGCAGCTTTAGGAATAGGATTCGCTGGTGGTGGCTTTGCTGTTGGTGTTGCGTATGTCTCTAGATGGTATCCTAAGGAATTGCAAGGCACTGCATTAGGTATATTTGGGATGGGAAATTTTGGAGCATCGATTACTAATTTTGGAGCACCTTTTTTGCTATTTTTAGGTTGGCATGGTGTTGCTAAAGTTTATGCGTTTATTTTTTGTTTTGTTGCTATTTGTTTTTATTTTTTTGCTAAAGATGATCCTTTTACAAAACGCATGCGTTTATCTAGTAATAATAATTTTACATTTTTTTCTCAATTAAAACCACTTAAAAACATTCAGGTTTGGAGATTTTCTTTTTATTATTTTTTTGTTTTTGGAGCTTTCGTTGCTTTAGCTTTATGGTTACCCAGATATTATATAGGTGTTTATGGCGTTGATATAAAAACAGCTGGCATATTAACAGCTTTATATTCTTTTCCTGGTAGTGTTTTTAGAGCTTTAGGTGGTGTTTTATCAGATAAGATTGGTGCAAGAAAAGTTATGTATCTTACATATTACGGTTCTTTAATTTGTTTATTTTTTATGTCGTATCCTGCAACAAATTATATAATACAAGGTGTATCAGGCGATATTAGTTTTAGTTTTAAAATTACTGTTATACCTTTTGCTATTTTAAGCTTTTTTTTAGGTTTTTTTATGTCTTTAGGAAAAGCTGCAGTTTATAAGCATATAGCTGTATATTATCCAAGTAATGTTGGGTCTGTTGGTGGTATTGTTGGATTAATAGGAGGCTTAGGTGGTTTTTCATGTCCAATTATTTTTGGTTTTTTAAATGATATAATTGGTATTTGGACTAGTTGTTTTATGTTATTGCTTTTAATTGTTTTAATATCAATTTTTTTGATGTATGTATCTATTTTGAAAATAAATAAAAATGAACAAATTAATTGATAATTATAATAGAGTTTTTTCTTATTTAAGGTTATCTATTACTGATTTATGTAATTTTAATTGTAAATATTGTGTTCCAGATATTAATAAAATAGATACTAAAAAATATTTATCTAGAAGTGAAATTTATAATTTGATTTCAGCTTTTTCTGATTTAGGTATTTCTAAGATTAGACTTACTGGAGGAGAACCTACTGTTAGAAAAGATTTTTTAGATATAGGTATGACTATTTCAAATTTTAAATCTATAAAATCATTAGTTTTTACTACTAATGGATATAAATTAAATAAAATAGCTAGTAAGTTAAAATCAGCTGGGTTTACAGGTGTGAATATTAGTTTAGATTCTTTAAATAAGAATAAATTTTATGTTATAACTAATAAAAATTATTTTGATAGTGTTATATCTGGTATTTTTTCTTGTTTGGATAATGATATAGATGTTAAATTAAATATTGTTTTATCTAATTTTTTTTCATTTTTTGATTTTGAAAATTTTTATTCTTTAATAAGATATAAAAAATTAACTATAAGATTTATAGATCAAATGGAAACATCGAGTGTTAAACGAGGTGATAATTTTTATTTTAGCTCTTTTTATTTAACTTCTTATTTAAATCGTAATGGTTGGAGTAAAGATATTTTAGAAGATAAAACATCTGGGCCTGCTATGATCTATTCTAATCCTAGTTTTTTGGGTAAAATTGGTTTTATAAGTCCTTATTCAAATCATTTTTGTGTAAGTTGCAATAGATTACGCGTATCTTCAATAGGAGATTTATTTTTGTGTTTATTTGGAGGTGAATCTTATTCATTAAGAACTTTTTTAAATTCGTCTAAGAAAAAAAAAGATTTAATTATTTTTTTATTAAATAAAATAAAAATAAAAAAAGAGTCTCATTTTTTACATGAAAAAAAATTTGGTATATTAAAAACTTTTTCTAAGATAGGTGGTTAGTTTTTAAATTAAATGGCTAGTTTGTTATGTCTTATTATAAAATTATTGATATAAGTTCTAAAAAAAATTCTTATAGAAGAGCGTGTGTTTTTGGATCTATTTATTTAGGAAAAGAAGTTTGCTATAAAATAAAAAATGGTTTAATAGAAAAAGGAAATCCTATTATTTTAGCTGAAATAGCAGGAATAAATGCTATTAAAAACACGTCAAATCTTATTATTCTTTGTCACCCTATAAATATAGAAAATGCATTTTTAAATGTTTTTATTGATGATGATACTTATAGTGTTTTTGTTTATTCGTTTGTTTTTGCTTATGCTAAAACTGGTGTTGAGATGGAAGCTATGATGGGTGCTATGACAGCTCTTTTAACTATATATGATCTTACTAAAAAGTTTAATCCGTTAAGCTATATTAATAATGTAAAATTAGTTTTTAAAGATGGTGGTGAAAATGCTATAGGATTTTTTGATGATATACCTTATGATTTTAAAAAATATTTTGTTAATAATAAATTAGCATTTTCTAACATTAACGTTTTTATAGTAACTATTAGTGATAGAGCTAGTTTAGGTAGATATGAAGATATATCTGGAAAAGTTTTAATGAAATTTTTTTTAGATAATTTTTGTACCAATATATGTAATATAATTTTACCAGATGACAAAATTATATTATTTAAGGTTTTAAAAAATTATGTAAGTAATCATTCTCCTGATATTATAATAACATCAGGTGGTACAGGAATATCGTCAAGGGATATTACTTTTGAAGTTATTAATAATTTGTGTCAAAAAATAATTCCTGGATTAGGAGAATTCTTAAGATTTAATGGATCATTTCATTCATCTAATTCTTGGTTAAGTAGATCTATCGCTGGAATTTGTGATAAAACATTAATAATATCATTACCTGGAAAACCTTCTGCTGTTTCTGAGAGCATGAATATATTAAGTGATTTATTGATTCATGCAATTTCTATCGTTAAAGAAATATGATAAAATATTTTGATTCATTGTCTTTATTATTTAATAGTGTAGAAAAATCTTTTTTTTTTAAAAAAAAAATAAACAAATTATTAGATTTATCTATTAATGAGACTTATTATTTTGATTTTTTATCTTTTATTAATGTTCCATATTATACTACATCAGCTATGGATGGATATTCAATTATTTTAGATAATTTTAAATATAAATTTAGTAGTATACGTGCTAATTTTTTTATTATTGATATAGTTAAAGCTGGAGATTTATCTAATAATTTTTTTTTTGATGGTGATTATGCTATTGAGATTATGACTGGATCTAGAATGCCAGAATTTTTTGATTCTATTATTAGAGTAGAAGATAGTTTTTTAGATGTTAATAATCCTTTTGAGTTTTTTTTTAAAAAAATATTAATATTTGGAGAGAATGTTAGACTTATTGGAGAAGATTTTAGATTTGGAAGTTTTTGCGTTAGAAAAGGCGATTTCTTTTTTTTGAAAGATCGTGTCTCTACGTCAACATTAGGTATTAAGAATTTATTTTTTTTAAAAAAAAATAAAGTTTATTTGATTTGCACTGGAAATGAAATTATAGATTCTTTTAATTCAGATTTTAATAGTTCTTTTATTAATAATTCTTTATCTAAATTTTTTATATCATTTTTTGAATCTATGGCTATAGAGCTTATTTATTATGGCGTTAGTTTGGATTTTAAAACAGATTTAAAAAAAAAAATATTAGAATTGCTTGATAAAGATGAGAATAATTTAATTATTACGACTGGGGCTGTATCTAAGGGTAAAGCTGATATTTTACCAGCAGTATTAACTGAATTAAACATTAATATAATTTTTCATGGAGTTCTTATAAAACCAGGAAAGCCTATTTTATATGCAAATTATTTGAATAAAAATTATTTTTTTTGTTTACCCGGAAATCCAATATCAGCAATAATTGGTTTACGTTTTTTTATTTATCCTTTTATTAGATATTTATTTGGTGATGCATTGGAAGAGCCATTAAAAGCGTATTTAGAACACGATTATATTATAAATAGAAATATTGATGTATTTTTAAAGTCTTTTATTCATTTTAGTAAAAATAATTTTTATGTTAGGATACTAGAAGATCAACAATCTTTTAAGGTTCGCTCTTTTATAGAATCTAATTCTTTTGTTTATTTGAGAATTAATGACACTTCTAAAAAAGGTGATATTTTAAATGTTTATTTTCATAAACCTTTTTAAGTATATTTTATGATAAATGTAAATATAAATATGATGGGAATTTTCCAAGAATATTTTTCACACTGTTTAATTGTGAATATTCCTGATAAAACAAATATTTCTATGTTAAGAGAAATGTTAATTAAAAAATATGATAAATCATTTTTAAATTTTAATTATCTTATTAAGAATTCTGTATTTTCAAATAAATATAATATTTTATCTGATGATTATTTATTGTCTGATAATGATGATATTTATTTATTACCTCCATTTTCTGGAGGATGAAAATGCAAGATTTTTTTTTGAAATTTTATGATTCTAAAATAGATTTTTCTTTTTTAAATTTTTCTCTAAATAAGAATGTAGGAGCTGTATTTTTTTTTGTTGGAATTATAAGAAAATATAATTTTGATAAAGAAGTTGATAAAGTTGATTATCATGTTTTTGAATCGTTAACTATATCTTTATTAAAAAACAAGTGTGATAAAATTTTTTTATGCAGTAATATTTTAAGCATTAATATAATTCAAAGAAAGGGTATAGTTTTTGTTGGTGAAATTAATTTAATTGTTTGTGTTAGTGCTATTGACAGAAGAAGTTCATTTAATTGTTGCAAATCATTAGTTGAATATATAAAACATTGTGTACCTATTTGGAAAAAAGAATATTATATTGACTCTACTTATACTTGGATTAATTCTATATAAGAAAATATTTTTTATGTTGAGATATTTTTGTCCAGTAATTTTGTCTGGAGGACTTTCGTCTAGATTTGGTTTTAATAAAGCTTTTTTAAAAATTAAAAGTACTTTTTTATTAGATTCACGTATTTATTTTTTTTTTGATTTAGGGTTTATAGATATTTATATTAGTGGATATATTAGAGGTTATTCTTATGTTTCTGACTATTTTTTAAGCAAAGGCCCAGTTTTTTCAATATTTAAAATGTGTATCTATTTTTTTGATAGTTATTTTACACATTTTATATTTTTTCCTGTAGATTTAAATTTTAGTTGTAAGAAAAAATTTTTTTTAATGTTATATAGGTGTAATATTTTTTTTTCTTATTATGTGTGTTCATATTTTTTACCTTTTTTGTTATCTTTTTCTTTGCAAATTTATTATAATCTTTTATTTTTCATCTTAGATTTAAATTTTTATTTTTTATCTTTACAATTTTTTTTAAGTTTTATTTTTTTAGAAAATGTCAAAGCTTATAAATTTAGCGCTATAAATTTTTTAAATTTTAATAATTATTATAACTATTTTTTATTAAATTGAGGTTTTTTTTTTGTTTGTATTGAGTTTTGATTTCGGAACTAGATATATTGGTGTAGCTGTCGGAGAAATGTTAACATTTAAAATTTTTCCTGTATATTCTATTTTGACATTTAAAATGCATATTAGATATTTTGAAGTTTTTTCTATTTTAAATAATTGGAAACCTAAATATATTATAATTGGGTATCCAATAAATGAGATTTATGATAATTCTAAATTATTAGATATTATAGATTTATTTGCTTTTAAAATAAGATGTTTTTATAATGAAAATGTTATTTTTGTTGATGAAAATTTATCTAGTTGGAAAGCTCGAAGAATTTTAAATAAAAATAAAGATTTTTTAACAATTAATTCTTTATCAGCAACTATTTTAATACAACAATGGTTTTTAGATAATGATTTTAAAAATTTATGAGGATTTATGGATATTTATGATTTTATTATAATAATGGGAGTTATTTTTTCTTTTAGTTTTTCTTTATTTTTTATTAGAAAAATTTTGATTTATCCAACAGGTAATTCTACAATGGTTGAAATATCTGATAATATAAAATCTTGCGCAAAAGCCTATTTAAAAAGGCAGTATCTTACAATATTTCTTGTTAGCATTTTATTATCGATATGCATTTATTTTTTACTTGGAAAATTTTATGTTTTAGGTTTTTTTATAGGTGCATGTTTTTCAGCTTTTGTTGGATATGTTGGAATGCTAGTTTCTGTTAATGCTAATGTTAGAACAGCTAATGCAGCTAATTTGGATGGGCTATCAAAAGCTTTTGATATAGCATTTAAAGCTGGTAGCGTTACTGGACTCTTAGTTATAGGGTTTGGATTATTAGGTATTTTTTTGTTTTATAATTTTTTATTATTTTTAAAACTAGATATGCGGGTTATTATGCATTCTTTAGTTGCTTTGGGTTTGGGTGCATCATTTATTTCTGTTTTTGCTAGATTAGGTGGAGGAATTTTTACTAAAGGTGCTGATATAGGTGCTGATTTAGTTGGTAAACTAGAAATAGGTATACCAGAAGATGATCCTAGAAACCCAGCTGTAATAGCAGATAATGTTGGAGATAATGTTGGAGATTGTGCTGGTATGGCAGCTGATTTATATGAAACTTATTGTGTAACAATAATAGCTTCAATGGTGTTATTATTTCTTTTAAGTGATAATTCTAATAAAATTTTAATATTGTATCCTTTAATAGTCGGATCTTTTTGTGTATTTTCTACTATAATTGGTGTTTTATTTGTTAAATTATATGATTCTAAAATAATGCTTGCTTTATATAAAAGTTTTTTACTTTCCGCGTTTTTTTCTTTATTTTTTATATTTTTTTTTATTAAGTTTTTTATTGGGTTAAATACTATTTTTCATTTTAATTCTATTAATTTAACAGGATTAAATATTTTTTATTGTTCTTTAGTAGGTATAATGTTAACTTTTTTTTTGGTATTAGTTACTGAATATTACACGTCTACTAGTTTTTATCCAGTTAGAAATATTTCAAGTGCTTCAACTAAAGGTCATGCGCCGAATATAATTCAAGGTTTAGCTTTTTCTATGGAAGCTACAGCATTACCTGTGTTTTTTGTTATATTAGCTATATTAATATCTTATAGTATTGGAGGTATAATTGGTGTTTCTTTGTCTGCTGCAAGCATGGTATCTTTATCTGGAATTATTGTAACTTTAGATGCTTATGGGCCTGTGACAGACAATGCAGGTGGAATAGCAGAAATGGCTAATATGGAACATGATGTTAGAATTATAACTGATAGTTTAGATGCGGTTGGCAATACAACTAAAGCTATTACAAAAGGATATGCAATAGGCTCAGCAGGGTTAGGATCCTTAGTTCTATTTATTACTTATACTAAAGATTTAGAATATTATTTTCCTAATTATGATTTAATTTTTTCTCTTAAAGATCCCTTTGTTATTGTAGGTTTGTTTTTTGGCGGTATTATTCCATATTTGTTTTCTTCTTTTAGTATTAGAGCTGTTGGGTATGTAGCTGGAAAAGTTGTAGACGAAGTTAGGTATCAATTTTTAAATTTGTCTGGTATAATGCAAGGTTCTATTAGGCCTGATTATGAAAAAGTTATAGATTTATTGACAAAAGCTTCTATAACAGAAATGGTAATACCAGCTACTTTTCCTGTTATATTTCCAGTTTTATTTTATTTATTTATATATTTTATTTTTGGACAAGCAAATGCTTTTGTGGCGTTAGGATCTATGATTTTAGGTATTATAATAATTGGTATATTTTTAGCTATATCTATGACGTCAGGTGGTGGTGCATGGGATAATGCTAAAAAATATATAGAAGATGGTAATTTTGGCGGAAAAGGTTCTTTTGCCCATCAAGCAGCTGTTACAGGAGATATGGTTGGTGATCCATATAAAGATACGGCTGGTCCAGCAATTAATCCTTTAATAAAAGTTGTTAGTATTATTTCTTTATTGTTAATTGTTATTTTTTCTAAAGTATGAATAGTACTGTTTTATTTTTTTTATTAGGTCCGACTTGTGTAGGTAAGACAGATTTATCTTTAAAATTATTTAATTATTTGCCATTAGAAATTATAAATGTTGATTCCAGCATGATTTATAAATTTATGAATATAGGCACAGGAAAACCAAACTCTGATATTAGAAGTAAAATGAAACATCATTTAATAGATATTAAACATCCCAAAGAGTCATATTCTGTATGGAATTTTTGTTTAGATTCTATTACTATTATGTTAGATTGTTTACATAGAAAGAAAATGCCATTTTTCGTAGGTGGTACAATGATGTATGCTTGGTATTTACAAAATTTTTTGCATAAGTGTAAATTAAATAATAATTTGTTATTTAATTTATCTCGTAAATTATTTTTAAATGACACGATTTTAAATAAATTTTTAAATATTTCTTTTGTTAATATTTTTTTACTTCCATTTGATAAAGATATTTTTTTTTGTAAAATAAAGAATAGAGTTTTAACTATGTTAGATTATGGTTTTTTAGATGAAGTTATTTTTTTGAAGTCAATCTTAAATTTTGATTATAATTTTAATTCTATTAAATCTGTTGGTTATAAGGATTTAGTTTTATATTTAGATGGAAAAATCAGTTTTTCAAAATCTATAAACTCTATTTTTGAATCTACATTTAAATTAGCTGAGAGTCAAATAAAGTGGATAAAAAAGTTTAATAGTACTTCTTTTTTTATAGAAAATAAAGATAAGTTTTTTTTAAAAAAATGTATTGATATTATTAATTTATATTAATAGTTTTTAAGGTTTTTAGTATGGTTTTTAAATATTTTAATTTTAGTTTTTTAAGATTTTTTTCTTTTAAATTAGTTATTTTAGCTTTTGTATTATTTTTCTGTGCTTTTTATGCTGTTATGGGTTTTTATTTGGTAAAGCCAGCTGAACAAGCTGTAGTTACTAGATTGGGAAAGTATAATCGTATTACAGAACAAGGTCCGCATTGGATACCGCGTTTTATAGAAAAAGCGCAGATAATTAATACAGAAAAATTAGAAAGAAGTAGTCATTATGGTTCTCATATGTTAACTAAAGATGAAAATATTATAACAGCTGAAATAGAAGTTCAATATAGAATTAGCGATGTTGAAAAGTATCTTTTTAATTTAGTTGAACCAGATAAAAGTTTAAAAGAAGCTGCTGATAGTGCTTTAAGACAAGTTGTCGGATATTCTGATTTAGATTTTTTAATGACTTTAGGTAAAGAACAAATTGCCTCTGAAATACATGAGCAGTTGCAACATATTTTAGATTCATATAATTCTGGAATATATGTTGCTGTTGTTGCTTTAAAAGATGTTAGAATACCTAACGATATTAAAAGTTCTTTTGATGATGTTATTAAGGCTCAAGAAGAAAAAGAGCAATTAAAACATCAAGCTGAAGCATTTGCTAATAAAGTTATACCAGAAGCTAAGGGCGAAGCTGTTAGAATTTTAGAAACAGCAAACGCGTATAAACAAGAAGTTATTTTTATAGCTGAGGGTGATGTTATTAAATTTAAATTGATTTTAGACGAATATAAAAAAGCGCCTGAAGTAACAAAGATTAGACTTTATTTAGATGCTTTAGAAACAATTTTTTCAAAAACAAGTAAAGTTTTAATAGATTTAAGTAGTAATAATATAATTTATTTACCTCTAGATAGATTTTTAAATCAATTTAATGATAATAGTTTTTTAATTAATAAAAATAGATAAATAGGTAGGTATTTTTATGAGAGTTTTGTTTTTTGTTTTAATTTTGTTTTTTTTATTATTATCTCCGTTTTGTTTTTTTACTGTTTATGAAACCGATAAAGCTTTAGTTGAGTTTTTAGGTAAATTAAAAATTGATAATAATACTAATTCTACAAGAATTTATAAACCTGGATTACATTTTATAATACCATTAATTGAAGAATATAAACCTTTCGATATGCGTTTAAAAGTTTTAGATTCTCAATTTTCTAGAATTACAACTAAAGAAAAAAAAGATGTTTTGGTGGATTTTTATGTTTTGTGGCAAATAGATGATTTGGCTTTATACTATACTAGGACAGGCGGCAACAGAAATAAAGCTGAACAATTATTAAGACAAAAAATTTTAGCTGATTTAAAAGCTGAATTTGGTAGGCATACTATTCAAGAAGTTGTTTATGGAGAAAGATTAGAATTAATGTTTAAACTTAGAGAAGAGATAGAAAGTACCACAAAAAATATAGGTATATCTGTCATCGATGTTAGAATAAAACGTATAGATTTACCAGATGAAGTTCGTGATTCAGTTTATAATAGGATGCGAGCAGAAAGAGAAAGAGTAGCGAGTGAAATTAGAGCCAATGGTAGAGCTGAAGCAGCTAAAATTCGTGCTTGGGCAGAAAAAGAAAAAAGAATTATAGTAGCTCATTCTTTAAGAGAAGCTAAAAAGATAAAAGGTGATGGAGATGCTATAGTAACAAAAATTTATGCTGATGCATTTAATTTAGATGCTGAATTTTATTCTTTTTATAGAAGCTTAGATGCGTATAAAAATTCTTTTTCTAGTAAGTCAGATGTTATTATTTTATCGTTAGACAGCGAATTTTTTAAATTTTTTAAAAAATATTAATTAATTTTATGATTTTTTTAAAAAGCAAAGATTTTAAAATTGGGTTAAAAGTTGAAATTAATAATGAACCGTTTTTAATAGTTGAAAATGAGTTTGTTAATCCTGGAAAAGGACAAGCTTTTAACAGATTAAAGCTTAAAAGTTTTATATCAGGATTGGTTATTAGAAAGACTATTAAATTAGGAGAAAAATTAAAATCTGCGGATTTATTTGAATTAAAGGTTAAATATTTATATTTTGATACAATTTCATATCATTTCATGAATGAAGACTCTTTTGAATATTATGATGTTTCTTTAGATTTATTAAATGATGTAAAAAATTGGATTAAAGAAGGTTGTTATTGTTTTATAGTTTTCTGGAATGATAAAATAATTTATATAAGACCACCTAAGTTTGTAGAATTATCTATTTTGGAATGTGAAGATGTTAATAGTATGTCAGTAATATCTAAAAGTTCAAAAAATGCTATTTTAGAAACTGGCATAAACATAAAAGTACCTTTATTTATTAAGACTAATGATATCATAAAAGTTGATACAGAAGAAAAAACTTATGTTTCTAGAATTAATTAGTAATGTTTATACTTTCTTTTTATTTTGAAACTTATTTTTCTTTTAATAAATTTAGTATTGTATTATCTAGATGTTATTTATCAAATACAAATGTTTTTTTATTTGGATATTTTGGTGTTGGTAAGACTTTTTTCGCTAAAGGTTTTTTGGGAGATATTTTAAACCATAAATACGATATTAATAGTTCTAGTTTTTCAAAAATTAATGTTTTTTTTTTAAATAATACTAATTTTTATCATTTTGATTTTTATGATTTTTTAAAATTAAATAAGCGGTATATTAAAAATGTCAAAGCTTTGCATGAAGAAAATTTTTTTTGTCTTATTGAATGGGGAAATAATATAATATCAAGAATTAATCCTGATCTTCTGATTTATATATATTTTAATTCTTTTTATTCTAGATTTGTTATATTAAAATCTTATAATATAAATATTTTAAAATTATTTTTATGAATATTAAATCTATAATTGGAATTATGGCTTGTAAAGGTGGTGTTGGAAAAAGTAGTATTGCTGTTAATTTAGCAGTGGCATCATCTATTTTTTTGAACAAGAAAGTTGGTTTATTAGATGTTGATTTACATGGGCCTAACCACCCAAGATTATTAGGCGTTTCTAAAAAATATTGTTTTAATTTAGATAAAGGTTTTTTAAAGCCTATATACAAATATGGATTAAAATCTATGTCTTTTGGTTATTTTTTAAATAAAGATTCTTCAGTTTTATTAAGAGGTCCTATGATTAGTAATACTGTTAAGTATTTATTTGATAATACTATTTGGGGCGATATTGATGTTTTATTTATTGATTTTCCTCCTGGTACTGGTGATGTATATTTAAGTTTATTAAGAGACCTTAATTTTTCTAATATGGTGGTGATAACTATGCCTAATTTTACTTCTATAGATGATATTAGAAAATCATTATATATGTTAAATAAATTTAATATAAAAAGTAAAATATTAATAGAAAATATGAAATTTTTTTTATGTCGAAAATGTAATACCATTGATTATATTTATGGTAATACTGATTATGCTAAAGATATTGCTTTAGAATTTTTTATACCATATTTATTTGAAATACCTTTATTACATGGAGTAAGTGAATCGTCTAATTTAGGTATACCTTTTGTATTAAGCAAATTTTGTTCTCAAAAATATCTAAATTTATTTATAAATATATCAAGTATTCTAAAATAACTTATTTTATTAAAATAAGATTTATTTATTATTTTATAGTTAATTGGCTAAAAAATTCATTATCATCTATATTTTTATCAATATGAAATTTTAGCTCTGGAATTCTTGAATTTTTTATTTTTTTAGATAACTCATTTTTTATCTTTTTATTGTATTTATTTAACATGATTAATATTTCTTTTTTATTTTTTAAGCTTGATATATAAATATTTGATTTTAATCCATCATTGCTAGTGTCAACATATGTTATTGTTATTAAATTGTCATTTTTAATAAGAATTATTTTGTTTATAATTTGTGATGTTAATTTTTGTATTATTTTATTTTTTTTTTTGATATTTTTATTCATTTTTTAATTTTTATTTTATTAAATTTTTATTTTAATTATAAGTGAGTTTTAAAAAATTATGTATTTTTTTAATAGTGTTTTGTATGTAGTTGGATGTCCTATAGGTAATTTTTTTGATTTTTCTAATAGAGCTGTTTTCATTTTAAAAAAAGTTGATTTTATAATAGCTGAAGATTCTAGAAAGATTGGATTTCTTACTTCTTTTTTAAATTTTAAGAATAAAATTATAGTATTAAACGCTGTTAATGAAAAAATTGTATGTAAAGATTTATTATTTTATATAGAACATGGCTTTTCTGCTGCTTTAGTTTCTGATTCTGGAACGCCGTGTATAAGTGACCCCGGGCAATTTTTAATTAAACATGCGTATGATAATTATTTAAGAGTAATCCCTATACCTGGCCCATCTGTTATTTCAACAGTCATTTCTATAGCATCTTTTAGTATTAATAAATTTATATTCGAAGGTTTTTTGCCTAAAAAAAAACTTTATAAAGAAGTTTTATTTAATAAGCTTATTTATGAGACTAGAACATGCGTGTTTTTTGAATCTGGAGAACGCATAGTTGAAACTTTATTTTTGATTAAATCTATTATTAGGTCTGAAAGGATTGTTTTTATAGCTAAAGATCTAACTAAAAAATTTGAATTTATTTTTAATTTTAAATTATCTAATTTGAATTATGATTATATTACAACTGTTAATTTTTCTACTAAAGGCGAGTTTGTTATTTTATTATCTCCTTTAGATGAAAAAGATGTGTTTTTAAATTATTTTAATAATATTTCTTTGTATAATTGTTTTAGAAACGATTTTTTTTTAAAAAAAATAGTTTTTTCTTCTTATTTTAATCTTGGTAGTTATTTATTTTTTTAATTTGAAATTCATCTATATTTTTTATAATTTATAATTATTTTATGAATTTTTTCTTTACATAATTTTTTTTTATAAAGAAATAATATTTCTATATTGTTTTGTTTTATTATTTTAATTTTTTTATTTTTTTTAAATGAATTAACTAAATTATTTTCAATTACTTTTATATTTCTTATATATTTTATTTTATTTTTCATTTTATTTTTTTGTTTTTTGAGTACTTGATTAATATTAAAATGACTACACATATATATCAATAATAAAAAAAATATTTGAGGTATCTTTATTATGAATAATGATATAGGAATTCGTCCATTAGCTGACAAAGTTGTTATAAAACGTGTTGATGAACGTACTACAGATGGTGGTATAGTTATACCAGAAACAGTTTCAAATAAGTCTCAAAGAGGTATTGTTGTAGCTGTTGGCCCAGGTAAAAATGTTGATGGTAAGATACAAAAAACATCTTTAAAATGTAATGATCATGTTGTTTTTGGAAAATATTCTGGTACAGATATCACAATTAAAGGCAAAGATTATTTGATTATTAAAGAAGAAGATGTTATAGCTATAATTGATTAAGAGGTTAAAAATGAGTGTTAAAGATATAAAATATGGTGAACTAGCTCGTCAAAAATTATTAGAAGGAGTTGTAACTCTTGCTAATGTTGTTCAAAAAACTTTAGGTCCTTGCGGTAGAAATGTTATTATAGAAAAATCTTTTGGTTCTCCAACTGTTACAAAGGATGGTGTTACTGTAGCAAAAGAAATTGAATTAGAAGATAAATTTGCTAATATGGGAGCTCAGATGGTAAAGGAAGTTGCTTCACAGACCTCTGATATAGCTGGAGATGGTACGACTACAGCTACAGTTTTAGCAAAAAGTATAGCTATAGAAGGTAATAAATGTGTTGCAGCAGGAATGAACCCTATGGATCTGAAAAGAGGTATAGATAAGGCTATATCAGTTTGTGTTAAAGAATTAAAAAAAATGTCAATACCATGTTTGACAGATAAAGATATTATGCAAGTTGGAGCTATTTCTGCTAATTCTGATTTAGAAATAGGTGAAATAATATCTAAGGCTATGTCTAAAGTTGGTAAAGAAGGTGTTATAACAGTTGAAGAAGGTAATAGTTTAGAAAATGAGTTACATGTTGTAGATGGTATGCAATTTGATAAAGGATATATTTCTCCTCATTTTGTTAATAATCAACGTAATATGAGTTGTGAATTAGATAATCCATATATTTTAATAGTTGATAAAAAAATAACAAGTATAAGAGATATGGTTCCTATTTTAGAAAGCATAGCTAAAACAGGTAAATCATTGTTTATTATTATGGAAGATGTAGAAGGTGAAGCTTTAGCAACATTAGTTGTTAACAATATTCGCGGCATTGTTAAATCATGTGCTGTTAAAGCACCTGGTTTCGGCGATAGACGTAAAGCTATTTTAGAAGATATAGCTATATTAACTAATACTACAGTAATATCTGATGAATTAGGAGTATCATTAGAATCTGTAAAATTAGAAGATTTAGGTATGGCTAAAAGAATAGTTATAACCAAAGATAATACTACTATTATTGATGGGTCAGGTAAAGTTAGTTCAATAAGAGATCGTATCAAACAAATAGAAAAACAACGTGATGATGCTAATAGTGATTATGATAAAGAAAAATTACAGGAAAGAGCTGCAAAATTATCTGGTGGAGTAGCTGTTATAAAAGTTGGTGCTTATACTGAAGTAGAAATGAAAGAAAAAAAGGCTAGAGTTGAAGATGCTTTACATGCTACTAGAGCTGCCGTTGAAGAAGGTATGTTACCAGGAGGTGGCGTTGCTTATGTTAGAGTTATGAATAAACTTAATGATATAAAATGTGATAATGAAGATCAGTTACATGGAGTAAAAATAGTATTAAAAGCTTTAGAGTCACCTTTGCGTCAAATTGCTTCAAATGCTGGTTTTGAGCCGGCTGTTGTGTTAGAAAATGTTAAACAAGGTACTGGTAATTATGGATTTAATGCAGCTTTAGAAAAGTATGGCGATATGGTTGAATTTGGGATTTTAGATCCTACTAAAGTATCTAAATGTGCTTTAGAGCATGCTGGTTCTATAGCTGGATTGATGATAACTACGGAATGTGCTATAGCTGAAGCGCCAAAATCAGATAAAGATTCTAATTCATCTCATAATGATGGCATGAATTCTATGAATATGATGTAAAATAAATAAAGCTGAAATTTATTAATTTCAGCTTTTTTAAGTTAGGTTATATTAATAAAGTTATTAAAAATGTTTCAAAATCTGTATCATATATTATATTGTTATCTAATGTTATATTTATTAATTTATTGTAAACCATTATTATATCATCTTTTTTTATTTTTTTTGATAAAAAAATAAATATCTTATATCGGCATAAATTTTCATCGTAAATTATTCCTGTTTTATATAATAATAGCTTATAAAGCATTATTTGTATTTGTATTAAAATATTTTTGTAATTTATTTCTAGTTCTGATATTTTTTTTATATTACTTATAATATTTTTAATATCTTTTTCATATATACTTTTTATGATAAATAAAATGTTTAAATCTGGTAAAATTCCTAATAAAATTCTTGTGTAGTTTTTATTTATAATTCTTTCTTTTGAAATTAATTTTTCAATTATATTAATAGCTGTTCTTAAACTTCCATATGAAAATATAGTTATATAATCTAGAGATATTTCATCAAAAAAAATCTTTTCTTCTTTTAATATTTTTTTTAAAGTTATTTTAATATTTTTTTTATCTAGTTTATTTAATTGTAAATTAATGCATCTAGATATTACGGTTTTAGGTAATTTTTCTATGTGCGTTGTTACTAATATATATATTGTATTTATATATGGTTCTTCTAGTATTTTTAATAAATAATTAAAGCTGCTTTGTGATAGCATATGACATTCATCTAATATAAAAGTTCTAAATCTATTCCTAGAATTTTTATATTGTGCTATTTCTGTTATATTTTTTATTTCTTCTATTTTTGTTTTTGAAGCGCAATCTATTTCTATTGAATCTATGTTAGTGTTGTTTTCTATGGACTTACAAATATGGCATATTTTACATGGGTTAATAGTTATTTTTGTTTCACAATTTATGCATTTAATAATTATTCTAGCTAAGCTTGTTTTTCCTGTACCTTGTGGGCCATGAATTAAATATGCTGGATGTATATTTTTATTTTTTATAATATTTTTTATAGAAAAAATGGCTTGATCTTGACCTATTAAAGTATCTAAATCTTGTGGTCTCCATTTATTTGATAAAGTTATATATGTCATGGTAGTAATTTGCTAACCAGGTAATATCATTAATTTATTTATACCGATGCTACTTTCCAGTCCTGTCGGAGTTCTAAATTTTTAAAAGTATTATTGATATAGCAAACTACTACTTTCTTGTATTTTAACATTTTTTTTAATTTTATTTAATATTTTTTTTGATATATTATCTAATAGTAATTCATTATATGACTTTAATATCATGTATATTGTATAATAGTCTTCTATATATTTTATTTTAAAAGTTATATCTTTGTAATCTAATCTATTGATTACTGCTATATATGCTTTTTTTTTAATATAGTAATTACAAATGTTTATTTTATATTGGTTTAGATTATTTTTAATTATTTTAATATTATTTTTAATTTTTTTTGAATATTTTTTATAAGTTTTTATTTTTTTTAAAGCTAATAATGCTTTATATTCATATGTTTTATCTTGTTTATTATTATTAATTTTTAGTATTTTTTTTAAATAACTATTATTAGCGTTATAATATATAATTGATTTTAAATATAATATTTTATTATAGTAATTGCTTTGATTAATTAGTTTATTTAGATCTTTAATTGTATATTCTGCGTTCAGTTTTTCATTTTTCTTATATTCTATTAAAGTTTTTAGTATTTTTGCTTTTATTACGTATTTATTATTATTTTCATTTTCTAAAATTATGTTTTTTAATATGAATTCTGATTTTGAATATTCTTGTTTTTGAAAAAGGTTTTTAGCTATAAAAAAATCTGTATTATTTTTGTAATTTTTAGCGTTTATGTTTGTAAAAAACAATGTTATTATTATTATTATTTTTATCATATATTTTATTTAAATATAATTTTTGTTGATATGCTTTTTATTTTTAATTCATTTATAATTAAACTTGTTATATATTTTTTTTGGTTTTCTGATATAAAAATATCATTGTATTTTTCTATCTTAAATATAAGTGGAATATATTTTTCTATTTTTATGTATTTTATTTTATAATGTGTTAACTTTTTAATTATTTCAAATAGTTTTTCTTTAGTAATTTGTATTTTTTGAAAATTTTTTATTTTTAATATTAATTTAATTAAGTATTCTATTCCAAAATTATATTTTGCTGAAATAAATACGTATTCAATTTGTTTTTTTATATAATTTTTTATATTTGTATTTATTTTTTTTAATTGTATTTTATTTTTAGTATCAGATTTATTAATAGCTAAAATAAAATTTTTTTTCTGTTTTTGTATATATTGTATTATTTCTAAGTCTTGAGAAGTTATTTCGTTTTCAATTAGTAATATTATTAAATCGCTTATTTTTATAGCATGCAATGCATTTTTTATTAATATTTTATCTATGTTTGATTTTATATTTATTTTTTTTTTAATTCCAGGTGTATCTATTATTTTATATAAACTACCGTTTATCTCTAAGTTAGATTTTAAAATGTCGCGTGTTGTTCCTGGAGTGTTATCGACTATAGAAGTGTTAATTTTAAGCATTTTGTTTATTAGTGAGGATTTTCCAACATTTGGTTTACCCACTATAGAAATACTTAGATAATTATTTATTTTTATATCTTCTATTTTTTTAATGTTTTGATTAATTGATTCAAATAGTGTGTTTAAGCCTATATTTTTTTTAATAGATATATTTATTGAATTATTTATTTTTATAATATTTTTAATTTTATTTATTTCTTCACTGTTTTTTAAATCTATTTTATTGATAACATATAATGTATTTTTTTTTAATCTTTTTATTGCATTTATTATATTAATATTGGTTTCTAAATATTTATCATTAGCATCTATCATTAATATTATAGTATTTGCTAATTTTATTTTATCCCATGTATTTTTTATTGTTTTATAATCTAAGTTATTTTTTTCATATCCTATACCAGCTGTATCTGTTAGTTCAAAAATTTTAGATTTAATTTTTGTAATAGATGATACGCAATCGCGTGTATAACCTGGATAATTTATTGTTGTGGATTCTTTTTTTTTTATTATTATGTTGAAAAGAGATGATTTTCCTACGTTTTTTTTTCCAACAATTATTATTTTTTCCATTTTTTTTTTAAATATAATTTATATTTTTAGTACCAATTTTAAAACTATATATTATTAATCCTGTTTTTATGTTTAATATATGTAAATTTTCGTTCTGTTCTTTTATTAAAATGCTGTCTTTTATATTTATTAAATTTATTTTTTTTCCATGTAAACTTCTATTTGTTAATAATTTTTTTCCATTTTTTTTGTTTAAAAGTGTTATGTTTCCATTTTTTTTTATTATTATTATTTTATTTTTTTTTATTAGAAAATTTTTATAATTATTTTTTGTTTTTTGCCATAATTTATTTCCTGTTAAACCATCTAATTTTATAAAAGACCCGTCTGTATAACAAATATATATAAAGTTTTTGTCAAGCATTGACGTTTTTATAGTTTTTATTTCGTTTATTATATTTTTATTGTTTATTTTAATACTTTTGTTAATTAATATTTCGCCTGTATTTTTGTTTAAAATAATTAATTTTAAATTTGGTATTATTTGATATATTTTATTACATGATATTAATAAATTAGATTTAGCGTTGTTTGAAAAATCTGTAACATTTGTTATAGTTTGCCATTTAACTTTATTATTTTTATTTTTAATTGAAATTATTTTATTATCATTTACATTTATAAAAAATTCTTTATTTGTTATTTTTATGTTTGAAGTTATTTTTCCATTTATATTTTTTTCTAAAAAGTTTTTATGTGTTTTTTTATTTAATAATAATGTTGTGTTTTTATTAAAATTGCTATGCAATTTTATGTTTAAACTTATATAATTTTTTGTTACATGTGTTTTAATTTTAATATTAGAGTTGAAATTTTTAAAGTTACTAATGTGAATATATAATATTAAAAATATTATTAAAATTATTTTAGGCATATATAGTTTTAATTTTGTCATCTTTTATTTTTTTAAAATATTTATTTTGTTTTTTATATTTATTTTTTTTAATTCTTTTTTAATTTGTATAAATTTGTTATCTATATTGTCTTTTTTAATATCGTAATAATCAAAGAGTAATTTATCTATATTTTGATTAAAAAGTTTATTTTTTTTGATCTTGTATTTTAGTGTTGCTTTATCATTAGTTTTTATAGATAAATTTATTACTATAAAATCAAATGAATTTATTGCATTTGTTATAGTTCTTGCATGTTCTTTGTATAAAATAAATAATATTAAAATAGTTATTATTAAAAAAAAATTTTTTAAAATATTTTTAATTTTTTTCATTTATCTTTCCAGATAATTGTCCGCATGCTGCACTTATATTGCTTCCTCTTTTTTTTCTTATAGTTGTAATTACTCCTTTTGTTTTTAATTTGTTTTGAAACTTTATTATATTTTCTAATTTCGGAGATGTGAATGCAGAGTTTGGTATATTGTTAAATGGAATTAAGCAAATTTTACATTTTAGATTTTTTGCTATTTTTATTAGGTTTTTAATATCGATTTCGGAATCATTTATGTTTTCTATGAGAATATATTCTATTGTTAAAATGTTATTTTTATTTAATGAATATTTCTTACATTCTTTTAATATTGAATTTAAAGAATATTTTTTGTTAATTGGCATTATTTGTGATCGTATTTTATTTTGTGTAGAATGTAGAGAGATTGCTAACGGTATATTTAGATCAGATATAATTTTTATTTTATTAGTTATTCCACTTGTGCTTATTGTTATTTTTTTTTTATTTATGTTTAAAGTGATTTTATTACTAATTATAGATATAAAAGCCAAAACATTTTCTATATTTAAAAGTGGTTCACCCATACCCATTAAAACTATATTTGTTATTTTTTTTTCTTTAAAAAAGATATTTATTTTTTCTTTAGCTAATATTATTTGATTTACTATTTCATATGGTTTTAGATTTCCATAAAAACCATTTTTGCCTGTATTACAAAAAGAACAATTTAAAGCGCATCCGTTTTGTGATGACACACATATTGTAAAATGATTTTTGCTATTTGGTATAGCAATAGTTTCTATTAAATGTTTTTCTGTTTTTATGATTAGTTTTATTGTATTATCTATGTCTAAGTATTCTTTTACTATTTTTAGTTTTTTTATTTCTGATATTTTATTTAATTTAGTTATAAATGTTTTTTTTATATTTTTTATTTTATATAAGTCATTATTTTCTTGTCTATATAAAAAACTAATTAATTGATCAGAAATAAATTTTTTTTCTTTAAATATTTTTGTTAAATTTATTAGTGATGTGTTTGTAAAATTTAATAAATTAATTTTCCAATATTTATTGGTATTCATACTTTTTTATTAAGTTTAATATTATTTTAATCTCTTTGTTTGCTGAATCTTTTGAATCTGATGCATGTACTGCATTTTCTGTTAAATTTGTGGCAAAATTAGCTCTTATTGTATTTTTTTCTGCATGTTTAAAATTAGTATTTCCAATAAGTGTTCTTACGTTATTTATTATATTTTTACCACATAATATTATTGCTACTATTTTATCAGACGTTATGAATTCTATTAGTTCATTAAAAAAAGCTTTTTCAATATGATCTTTATAAAAGATTTCTGCATCATCTTTTTTAAATTTTAAAGTGAAAATATTTTCTATTAGTAGGTTATTTTCTTCTAATATTGATATTATTTTTCCTATTAATTTTTTTTTTGTTATATCTGGTTTAATTATTAAAAGTGTTTTTTCCATTTTTTTTCCTATTTTAAATATAAGTAAATAAATAAGCTGGATTTTGTAAATTAAATTTATCTAAAATATATATTATATATAATTTTAAGCTATTTACCTGAGTTTTTACTCTTTTTAATTTTGCTCCAAATAAGGTTTTTATTAAAATATAAATTTTATCATTTATATAATTTCTTTTTAACTTTCTATAAGTTTTCACTTTTCAGTTTTTAACTGATATTTTTAAGGAGTCCAGACTTTCCTTTTTTTTACTTTTTTTTATAAAAATTATTATAATAGCTGAGATAAAAATTGATGAATATGTTCCTATTATTATACCTAAAGTTAAAATTAATGAAAATAAAAACAATGACTCACTTGAAAAAAAAATAAGAGTCAATGTTACAAGAATTGTAGAAAAAGATGTTCCAATGGTTCTTGATAATGTTTTATTAATTGAGTTATTTATAATAGTTTCTAAGCTTAAATCTTTATTGTATTTTATATTTTCTCTTATTCTGTCAAATATAATTATTGTATCATTTATTGAATATCCGAATATTGTGAATATAGCTGATATTATTATTAAATTTAACTCTATATTCATTAATGATATTATACCTAGTATTATAATAATGTCGTGAAATAAAGCAAATATTGCACTTAGCCCAAAAATTATATTAAATCGTAGAATTAAATATAAAGTCATAGATAAGATAGCAAGTATTATAGCAGAAAAGCTTTTATTAATTGTTTCTTTATTTATTTCTGATCCTATATAAGTTGAATTTATTATTTTAAAATTGTCTTTACCTATTGTTAAATTTAGTATATTTTTGATGTCATCTATGTTATTTTTTGAATTTTTAATTTTTATTTGAATGTTTTGATTTGAACCATAGTAATTTAATTTTATGTTTTTTATTTTTAGTAAATATTTTTTAACATCATCTAGTTTAAAATCGTTTGTTATTTCTATTTCTATTTCTGTACCTCCGCAAAATTCTAATCCTAATGATAAATTTTTTTTAGCTATTATTAATATAGATAGTAAGCATAAAACTATTGATATTGCTAAATAAATATATTTTTTTTCTACAAAGTTTATTTTCATATTATTTTTATATTTTTTTCTATAATAATTTCTATTATATTTTTAGTTACTATTAGAGCAGAATATATTGAAGTTATTATTCCTAAAGATAATGCTATTGCAAAACCTTTTATTGGTCCAGAACCTATTAAAAATAATATTAATGACATTAATAGTGTTGTTACATTTGCGTCTGTTATACTTGATAATGCATTATTAAATCCATTTTTAACAATAATTTTAATATTTGAATTTATTTTTGCTTCTTCTTTAATTCTTTCAAAAATTAAAATGTTTGAATCTATATTCATACCTATAGTCAAAATTATTCCTGCTATAGCAGAAAGAGTGAGAGTTACATTTATTATAGACATTATACTTATCATTAATGTTATATTTGTAACTAATGCTATTGTAGCTATTAGTCCTAATTTTTTATATCTTATTATCATGAATAATGATATTAATATAAATGATATTATTAAAGATTTTAAACTATTTTTAATATTATTTTCACCTAGTGAGGGTCCTATTATTTTTTCTTCCACAATTGATAATGTGGTAGGTAGTGAGCCAGATTTTAATAATAAAGCTAAACTTTTAGATTCTTGAAGATTTAATCCTGTAATTTGAAATTGTTCGTTTAAAGGACTCATTATTTTTGCAATACTTATTATTTCTTCTTTTAATTTAATTTCATTATTTTTTATATAAGATTCCTTATATATAATAGCCATAAGTTTTCCAATATTTTTGCTAGTTTTTTTGTTTAATTTCTTTGCGCCATAGCTATTTATTTTTATATTAACACATGGTTTATTAAATGTGTTTTCGAATCCACTGCTGGCATATATAATATCATTTCCATTTATTATGCTTTTATTTTTCAAATTAACTTTGTTTTTGTTTTTGTCGTATAATACTTTTATTTTTTTTTCATTTTTTTCTGCTAATAACATGAAGTCTAAAGTAGCTGTTTTACCTAATATGTTTTTCGCATGTTCGATGTTTTGTATTCCTGGTAAATCTATTGTTATTTTATTTGTGCCGTTTTTTTGTATTATTGTTTCGGCTATTCCTAATGCGTTTACTCTATTTATTAAAACTGATAATGTTTTATCCATTATTGTATTTTTAAGCGTTGTTTTATATTCTTTTTCTAATTTTATATAAATATATTTATCTGTGTTTTTTATTATAAATTTTTTTTCTATGTCTAATATATCTTTTATTTTTTTATTAAGGTAAGAGTCTTTATGTTTTTTTATTTTAATAATTTTATTATTTTTAATTGTTATATTTTTTTTTTTAATTATATGTTTTATTTTTGTTATTGCGCTTTTTATATCAGTTTCGGTTATATCTTTTGTGTTTATCTTTGTAACTAAATGTACTCCACCTCTTAAATCTAGTCCTAATTTCATAGGATATGCATTTATTTTTTCCAGATATTTAGTTTTATCTGAAATTAGAATATTTTGATAAGCATCAATATTTTTTATATTTTTTATATTTTCAAAAACTTTAAATTGTTCTTCAGTAGAAAAAAAACGTAGTGTTAAATGATCGTTTTCATAGCTTAATGATTTTATTTTGTTATTCTGTATGATATTTTTTATTTCGTTTATTTTATCTGTATTTTTTATTATTATAGCAGGATCTTCTCCATATATATTTGGATAGGAATATATTATACTTATTATAAATATTATAATTATAATTATATTTATTTTTTTATATTTCATTTTATATTTTTTATTGTTCCTTTAGGAATGATTGTGGATATGAATTCTTTTTTAATTATTAATGTAGTATTATTACATATATCTAATATTATGAATTGATCTGTTATTTTTTCTATTTTTCCTAAAATTCCACTATTTGTTATAATTTCATCATTTATTTTAATATTTTCTATTAAATACTTATGCTCTTTAGCTTTTTTTGTTTGAGGTCTTATTATCACAAAATACATTATTGCAAATAATCCTATAAAAAGCAGTATGGAGCTTAATCCGCCTGTTAAGTCTGAATCATTTTGATTAGCATATAAATTGAAAGGAATTATTGATAGTAATATTAATTTTTTCATATTTTTTAAAATTAAATAATTATTTTTATTGATATTTTATAGTAATATTTATTAAAATTCTATATGTGAATTTATTTTTTTTGTATATATATTTTTTTTTTGTTAATATTAAACATATTAGTTTTGCCGGGGTGGTGGAATTGGTAGACACGATAGACTCAAAATCTATTAGTTTTTTTACAACTGTGAGAGTTCAAGTCTCTCCCTCGGTATTTTTTTATGATAGAATATTCTTGGGATTTAGAATTAAAATCTGAAATTAGTAAGCCGTATTTTAACACTTTATTAGATTTCATAAAAGAAGAGCGAAAAATAAAAAATATTTATCCTAGTGCCGATAATTTGTTTTATTGTTTTCAATCTACGCCTTTTTATAGAGTTAAGGTTGTTATACTTGGTCAAGACCCATATTGTAATTTTGGTCAAGCACATGGTTTATCATTTTCTGTTTTGCCTGGATGTAGGTTACCTGGTTCTTTGCTAAATATATATAAAGAATTACATAATGATTTAGGCATTTCACCTGCTAAGAATGGTACATTAACTTATTGGGCTAAACAAGGCGTTTTATTGTTAAATACTGTTTTAACTGTTGAAGAAGGTAAACCTGGGTCACATTTTAATATAGGATGGGAATTTTTTACTAATTCTATTATTAGGCATTTATCAGAAGCCAATAGAAATATTATTTTTGTTTTGTGGGGGAGAAGCGCGCTTGAAAAATCTGAATTGATAAATAATACTACTAATATCATTATTACCGCAGCACATCCCTCTCCAATGTCTGCAAATAAAGGATTTTTTGGATCAAGACCTTTTTCCAGAATTAATTTAAATTTAAAATTATTAAAAAGACGTCAAATTGATTGGCGATTGGATAGAATTTATGGATGAAAAAATTTTATTTAGATTAGAAGCAGATTTAAAAAGATATGAATTTTTAGAAAATAAATTAATTGATAAAGATGTATTAAGTAATTCATCTTTATTTTTAGATTTTTATAAAGAACATGCATCATTAAAAAGTTTAGTATCGTTATTTATTGATTATAAAAAACTTTGTGTTAATATAAATGATTATAAAAGTTTAATGGAGAGTGATGATTTAGATTTTAGATCTTTAGTTCTTGAAGAGTTTGAGTTATTAAATAAAAAAAAAGCACAGGTAGAATCTAGTATATTAGATATTATTTACCCAGAAAATAAAGTAACGGCATATAAAAATATCTTTTTAGAAATAAGATCAGCTACTGGTGGGGATGAATCATCTATTTTTGCAGAAGATTTATTTAAAATGTATACTAATTTTTTTTTAATAAAAAAATGGAAAGTAGAAATAATGAGTTTTAGTTTTGGAAACGTTGGTGGATATAAAGAGGTAATTATTAGAGTTTTAGGGTCTAATTCTTATGATTTAATGAAAAATGAATCCGGTATTCATAGAGTTCAAAGAGTTCCAAAAACTGAATCACGTGGGAGAGTGCATACATCTACTTGTAGTGTTGCTATTATGCCTGAACTTGAAATTATAGATAATATAAATATGGATAGTAATGATTTAAGAATTGATACGTATAGATCAGGTGGTGCTGGTGGTCAACATGTTAATGTTACAGATTCTGCTGTTAGAATCATTCACAAGCCAACAGGGCTAGTAGCTGAATGTCAGGATGAAAGATCTCAACATAAGAATAAACAGAAAGCTCTTTCTTTATTAAAAACACGACTATTATTATTAGAGCAAAATAAACAGAAATTTGAGATAGATGATCATAGACGTAAACTAATAGGTACTGGTATTAGATCTGAAAAAATAAGGACTTATAATTATATTGATAATAGAATTACTGATCATAGATATAATATCACTTTACATAAATTGAATGATGTTATGAGTGGAAAGTTATTTTTATTATTAGATCTTATAAATAAGTGATTTTACATGAATGTTTTAAAATTTAATATTTTTTTTTTAATAGGAAAAAAATATTATCTTTATAATAAATGCTTTATATATTATCCTATTTTTCAACCAAGGAATGATACAGCTTTTTTTTTTGATATTTATATAAATTTTTTTGATAAGTTTTTTATAATAAATATTTTAGAACCTGGTTTTGGAACTGCTTTTTTTATTAGCTCTTTACATCGTTCGTATTATTTAAATGTTTTTAGTATAGATATATCTTTTTTTTCTTTTACTTTTTTTAATTTTTTTTTTAATAATTTTTTTATTTATAATTGCGAATGGTATTATATGTTTTATGCTTTTAAAAAATTTAATTATATTTTTTGTAATCCGCCGTATTTATCTAATAATGATGCAAATTTTTTTTATTTCAATAACATAACAGAATATAAATATTCATTAATATCTAAGAAAATTGGGTTTTTTGATCTATTTTTTCTTATTAAGAAAGCTTATAATTGTTTATGTTCTAATGGTTTTTTTGTTTTGGAACATGGATATTCACAATGTTTTTTGGTTAAAAAATTTATGATAATGATTGGTTTTATTAATATTTACACATATAATGATTTATCTAAATTAAATAGAATTACTATAGGAGAAAAGTAATATTATTTATTCTTCTTTGTTTTGGTTTTTTTTGTAATCAGTTTTGTACCAACCTTTACCTTTAAGTTTAAAATGTGATGCTGATATTTTTTTTTCCAAAGTAGTTGTTTTACATATAGAACATATATGATTGTTTTTTTCATTTATTTTTTCTAATATCTCTGTTACATTTTTACATTTATTGCATATATATTCATATATAGGCATGTTTTTTTCCGTTGTTATTTTTTGTATTATATTTTATTATTTATTTTAATGATAGTCTATATTTATTTCGAGGTTTTATGATTGGATTAATAAAAGGCTTATTTTACATGATATTTGTTTTAATTATCATGCAAGGTTTTAATTTTTTGTATAATTTTATAATGTTTTATTTTAAAAATAAGAAAAAAAATGAAAATAATTTTGATTCTAATATTTCTTTAAATATGTTGCAGTGCGAAAAATGTAAAATTTATATTTCTAAATCTGAAGCATATATTTTAAATGGTAAAATTTATTGCAAAAAAGATCATTCTAATTAAATATACCTGTAGCTTAACTGGATAAAGCATTAAATTCCGAATTTAATAGATATAGGTTCAAGTCCTATCAGGTATATTTATTCTTGAACATACGCTTTAATTTTATCATGAACTTGTATTAATGAGTAGTCTTTTATATTTATACCACATTCTTTACCTTGAGTTACTTCATTAACTTGATTTTTAAATATTTTAATTGAAGAAATTAGTCCTTTATGTATTAAATTATTTTTTCTGAAAATTTTTATTATTGAGTTTTGTTTGATTTTTCCTTGAGTAACTAAGCATCCTGCTATTGTGTCTTTTTCTTGTACAAATATTTTTTTGATATCTGCTACGCCTATTAATATTTCTTTTTTATCTTCTTCAGTTAAGTTTTTTATTGTATCAGTAATGTAATATATCAACTCGTGTATTAGTGTGAATGATTTAAAAATTATATTTTTATTTTGTATTAGTTTAGTTATTTGATTAGAATTCTTTATTTTAAATCCTATTATAGTAGATTTAGTTATACTTGCCAAATCTATGTCAGATTTATTAATTATACCTATATTTACTTTAATGATATTTATTTTAATTTTATCTGTTACTATATTATTTATAGCATCTTTCAATACATCCATTGATCCTTGTACATCTGTTTTTATTATGATATTTAATTTTTTTTCTTTTGTAGATGTCATTTTTTTAATGATATCTTCTACTGTATATGTACTTTTTATTTCAGTTTTTTCTTTATTTGATAAATCACTTTTCTTTTTTATATTTTTGTCTTTTTTTACACATTCAAAATAGCTACCTATTTCTTGATTATGTTTTAGTCCTACTATATTTACATACATTGATGGTATTGCTTCATTGATATTTTTATTTTCGTATATTATAAGTTTGATTTTACCATAATCATTTTTAGTTTTTATGATATCACCTTTTTTTAATTTTCCGTTTTTTATTATTATTGAAGTTATTATTCCTTGATTATTATCCATTTTGTTATCTAAAATAATACCATCAGCTAACCCATCTGATTTACATTCTAAATTCATTAATTCGCTTTGAATATTTATTAATTCTAGCAAATTATCTATTCCTTCTCCAGTCTTTGATGATATATAAGCAATAAATGTATCTCCACCCCATGCTTCTTGTATTAATCCTAAATTTGATAAATCATTTATAATTTTTTCTTTTTTGTTTTCTAATTCTATTTTATCTATTTTATTTATACATACTATTATTGGTTTATTGTATTTTTTAGCTATGTCTATAGATTCAATAGTTTGTGGTTTTATTCCATCATCTAGTGATATAATTAATAGTATTATGTCGGAGTTTTTAATACTTTCTATACGTATTATATTAAAGGCTAAATGACCAGGAGTGTCTATAAAAGTCATTGTTCCATATTTTGTTTTAATATTATATGCATTTAATTGCTGAGTTATTCCACCATGCTCTTTAATTGAATTTTTAACATTCCTTATATAATTAAGAAATGTTGTTTTTCCATGATCTATGTGGCCAGCTATTGTTATTATAGGTGGTCTATTTATTTTTTTTTCTTTATACGACATAATTTTATTTTAAATATTCATTTATATTTAAATTCCATTTAATTAATTTTGTTATAAGTTTTATATTTTGTCCTTGTTTGCCTATTACTTTTGATAAACTTTCTTTTTTAACTGAAATATTTATTAATCTAATTTTTTCGTCTATTTCTATTTTTTTTATTTCTATTGGAAAGAATATATTTATTATATATTTAAATAAGTTTTGATCCCAATTTATTATATCTATTTTTTCACCGTATAATTCATTTGATATATTTTGTATTCTTTTGCCTCGCATACCTATGCATGCACCTATTGGATCTATATCTTTAACATTTGCTTTTATAGCAACTTTTGCTTTTATTCCAGGATCTCTAGCTATGTCTTTTATTTCTAAGTATTCAGATTTTATTTCAGGAATTTCTAATTTTAGTAATTCACTTAGCATGTCATTTGATGTTCTACTTAATTGAAATTCTTGGTGTTTTTTATTAGATTTGATCATGCATGCTTTCACTTTATCTCCGATTTTAAAAGATTCATTTGGTATTAAATTTGTTTTTTTAATACTACCATCTATATCATCGTTTATCGTTATTATAATTTCTTCATTAGTTATTTTTTTTACTATACCAAACATTAGTTTAGTGTTATTAAAATCTTTTAAATTTAATTCTTTTTCTGCATTTTTTACACGTTTATGTATTATATTTCTAGCTAATTGCGCATCTATTCTACCGAAATGTATAGACTCTATTTCTTTTTTTATTTTATCGCCTATTTTTATGTTTGGATTATATTTTTGTGCTTGGATTAATGCTATATTTTTGAACGGATTTAATGTTTTAAAATCATCGGTAACGGTATATAATGCGTAAGTTTTATATATTCCAGTTTCTTGATCAACATCGGTTTCTACTTCTAACATTTTATACTTTTTTTTAGTAGCTATTAAGATAGCTTCTTTTATTGCGTTAAAAATAATCTCTTTTGATATACCTTTTTCATTTGATACACTATCTATTATAGATTTTAAAGGAATTTTTTTATTCATTAGTCTATCTCTTTTAAAAAGGAAATTATTTTTAAAATGTTATTTTATAATACAAAATAAAAATCATGTAGTTTGCGGGGGCAGGATTTGAACCTGCGACCTTCGGGTTATGAGCCCGACGAGCTGCCAATCTGCTCCACCCCGCGATGAAATTAATTCTAATAAAAAATATTTAGAAATACAAGTAGTGTTTGTAAAAAAATAAAATTTTTATATATTATTTTTATATATTTTTATTTATACTAATATTATTTGATTTTTTAATATGTTTTTTAAAGAGGTTGTATGATTGGACATGAGGTTATAGGTATACTAATTTCTTTGACCGCTATTTCTAGTTATATTAACTATCGATATATTAAATTACCTAAATCAATAGGAATAACGTCTATTACTTTATCTTTGTCTTTGATCATGGTTGTTTGTGGAAAGATAGGTTTAAATACTGAATATATAAACATTTTATTAGATGGTGTTAAATTTAATGAAACTTTTTTGCATGGCATGTTGAGTTTTTTACTTTTTGCTGGATCATTGCATGTTAATATTATAGAATTATCTAGATATAAAGTTTTAATTACATTGTTAGCTACAGTAAGTGTTTTATTTTCTGCGTTTTTTATAGGTTATACAGTATATTGGTTAACTCAGTTTTTATGTATTAATTTACCATTTTATTACTGTTTTGTATTTGGAGCGTTAATATCACCTACTGATCCTATAGCTGTTTTAGGTGTGTTAAAAAATATAAAGGCGCCTAGATCGTTAGAATTGAAAATAGCTGGTGAAGCTTTGTTTAATGATGGCATGGGATTAGTTCTTTTTTTTGTAGCATTATCGTTAACTTCCGAGTTAAGAAATGTTTTGGCATTTGATGCTGTTATTTTTTATTTTTTTAAACAAGGTGTAGGTGGACTTTTTTTAGGATTAATTATAGGTTTTTTTTCTGCTAAAATTTTAAAGGATATTAATGATTCCGAGGTTGCTATAGTTATTACATTAGCTATAGTTTCTGGCGGTTATACATTATCACATTCTGTTTTTGGCGTTTCTGGCCCAATTTGTATGGCTACAGCTGGATTAGTTATAGGTAATTCTATTAAAAATAATAATATGAGCGATGAAACTGTTATAAGATTAGCGTCGTTTTGGGAATTATTAGATGAAGTATTAAATGCTATATTATTTGTTTTAATAGGACTTGAATTTATGGGAATACGATTTGATTTATACACAACTTTAGCATCTATCGGTGTTATTTTTATAACACTATTTGCTAGATTAGTTAGTATTTTAATTCCTGTAGTATGGTTATCAAAGTTTAAATTTTTTAATTTTGAATTAGTTTTAATATTAACTTGGGGAGGGTTACGTGGTGGCATTTCAATTGCTTTAGCTTTGAGTATAGAAAGTGTGTATCATGATTTTTTAGTTGCAATAACATATGTTGTTGTTATATTTTCAATGATGGTTCAAGGTGTTACTATAGGACCTTTAATAAGAAAATTTATGCGTAAATGGAGGATTTGATTATATATTAAATAATTATTATTATATTTTTATTTATATATTTTAGGTTTTATTATGTTTAATACAAATAAAAAAATAACTTTATTAAGATTAATATTATTGACTGTTTCTGGCATAGTCAGTTTAAAAAGTTTACCTTTATTTGCTGAAGTAGGTTTTTCTATAATATCTTTTTTATTGTTTGCTACAATTTGTTTTTTTATTCCTATTGCGATGGCTATATCTGAATTAAGTTCTACGTGGCCTTTAGCAGGCGGATGTTACTCTTGGGTTAAAAAAGCTTTCGGAGAATCGTTTGCTTTTGTTGTTATATGGTCTTATTGGATGCAAAGTATTATATGGTTTCCGACAATGCTTATTTTTATAATAGCTATGTTAGTGCATGTTTTTTTACCGTTTTTTCCAGATTTTAAGATGAATGTATTTTTTTCTGTATGTAGCATTATTCTAGTTTTTTGGGTTCTAACTTTTATTAATTTTTTAGGTTTGAAGGTATCTGCTGGATTTAGTGTAGTAGGAGTTGTTTTAGGTACTATTTTTCCTATTATTCTTATTATTTCATTTGGCTTTTTTTGTTTATATTCTGGTGATTTTAATAATATAGAATTTAGTTTTAAATCTATTATTCCAGATTTTAATCTAAATAATTTAGTTTTTTTATCTGGTATATTATTAGGCATATCTGGTATAGAATTAATAGCTTTTTATGTAAATGATATTGAAAACCCAACTATTAATTTATCTAAATCTGTTATTATATCTTCTTTTTTAATTTTGATATTGTATGCATTAGCCTCTTTGTCTGTAGCTATAATCATGCCTAAATCAGAAATTTGTTTCGCGTCTGGAGTTATTCTTGCTTTTAAAATTTTTTTAGATAAAGTTGGCCTATCCTTTTTAACGCCTTTTTTAGCTCTTTTATTATTCATAGGTTCTATAGCCTGTGTTAATACTTGGATTATAGGTCCAGCTAGAGGTTTATTAGTTGCTGCCGATGACGGTTTTTTACCAAACTTTATGACAAAAGTTAATACTAATGGAGTACCAGTTAATCTTTTAATAGTACAAGCATTTGTTGTTAGTATTTTATCTATTTTATTTTTTTTATATATTAATACTATAAATGGGCTAGTATGGGTTTTTGTTTGTTTATCATTTCAATTTGCTGCATTTTTATATGTAATGATTTTTGTTTCTGTTCTTAAATTAAGAAAAGTATATCCTGATACATATAGGCCGTTTAAAATGCCGTTTGTTAATTTTTTTTCATGCTTAGGAATTTTAATGTGTATTTTTACTTTTTTTTTATCGTATGTTCAACCAATTGATGTTAATGTTACACATAAAAATTTTTATTTTTTATTGTTATTTTTTTCTTTTATAAGTCTTATACTACCATCTTATTTATTTATTCTTTTTAAAAAAAAATAATGATTTTTATTTTATAATTATTTTTATATTTTCTATGTTTTCGTAAGTAATTTTATTTTCTATTGTTAGAGTTAATTTTTCTAATTTAGTTAACTTTTCTAATATTTTTTTATTTTTTTCTATTAAAAGTAGATTTTTATTAGTTATATCATTTATATTCATAGATAATATTTTTTTATTTGATTTGTTTCTTAAACTACGTATTTTACTAGAAATATTTTTAACTTTATCTAGTAATAGTATGTTATAGTTATTTTTATGTTTAATTTTTGGATATTTTTCTCTTATTAAATTATATTTTTCTTTCATAGATTTCCATATTTCTTCTGTTATATATGGAGCTAATGGATGCAATATTTTTAATAATTCTTTAAATATTATTAAGTTAGTTTTTATAGTTTCTTTTTTATATTTTTTGTTTTTTAATAATATTTTAGAACATTCTATATGCCAGCTACAAAAGTTTGACCAAAAAAAGTTATAAATATTTTCTATTAGAATATGAAATTTTCTGTTTTTAATATTTTTCTTAATATCTATTTTTGTTTTTTGCCAGCAAAAATATATGTATTTATTATATGTAACTTTTATTTTTTTGTATGTTATATTTTTATTTTTAATTTTAATATTATTAATGAAAGTAGCTGCATTCCACAGTTTAGTGCAAAAGCTTTTATAAGTTTTAATTTTTTCTAAATCTAGTTTTATTGATATATTTTCGGTTGAAATTGAACAGAAAGTCAATCTTAATGCATCTGTTCCAAAAGCTTCTATACCTTTAGGAAATTGATTTTTTGTATAATTTATTATTTTTTCTTTTAAATTATTATTTATTAAATTAGATGTTTGTTTTTTAATAAGCTGTTCTTTTGTTATTCCATTTATTATGTCTAATGGGTCTAACACATTACCTTTTGTTTTAGACATTTTATTACCTAAATTATCTTTTATTAATCCGTGTATATATATTTCTTTAAAAGGCATTTTGTTTGTAAATTTTAATCCAAACATCATCATTTTAATTGCCCAAAAAAAAATTATATCAAACCCTGTTATTAATGTGCTTGTTGGATAAAAATTTGCATATTCTATTTTATTATTTGGCCAACCTAAACTAGCAAATGGCCATAATGCTGAAGAAAACCATGTGTCTAAAACGTTTTTATCTTGAATAAGTTCGTGTTCAGATATATTATATTTTCTTCTAACATGTTTTTCTGTATAACCAACGTATTCATTGTCATTTTTATCATACCATACTGGTATTTTATGTCCCCACCATATTTGTCTGCTTATACACCAGTCTTTTATATTTTCTAACCAATTAAAAAATATTTTTTTCCATTTTATTGGTAAAATTTTTATTTTATTTTTTTTTATTTCTTTGTATACATTATCAGCTAATGGCTTTGTTTTTATATACCATTGTTCAGTTATTATTGGTTCTATAATTGAATTACTTCTATCTGCTTTTGGTATTTTATTCTTTATTATATCTATTTTTTCTATGCAATTTAATTCTATTAATTCGTTTTTTATCTTTTTTCTTGCGTTTATACTTGTTAAATTTTGATATTCTTTAGGTACGTTTTCGTTTGTTATTCCATTTTTATTTAAAATACTTATTGTTGATAAATTATGTTTTTTTCCTATTTCAAAATCATTGAAATCATGACCAGGCGTTATTTTTAAACATCCTGAACCATATGTCATATCAACGGAATCATCTTCTATAATAGGTATAAGTCTGTTTATTATAGGTATGTGTACATTTTTTTTTTTAATTTTTATATATCTTTTATCTTGCGGATTAATTGCTATAGCAACATCAGCAAAAATCGTTTCAGGGCGGGTAGTTGCAATTGTTATATATTCTGATTGATTTTCAATTTTATATTTTATATAAAAAAGTTCGCTATTTATTTCTTCATGTATAACTTCTAAATCGGATATAGCTGTATTTAATTTTGTATCCCAGTTCACTAATTTATTTGTTTTATATATTAATTTGTCTTCGTATAATCTAATAAAAGCTGTTTTTACAGCATAGGAAAAATGATTATCTAGTGTAAAACGCGATGTTTTCCAATTTAATAAACATCCGATTTTTTTTAGTTGATTTTTTATGTTTTTGTTTGATTTTTTTTTCCATTTTTTAGTGTATTTATTTTTATCTATTTTGTCGTTTTCTTTTATTTTTTGTTCTATTAATATTTGAGTTGCTATACCAGCGTGATCAGTTCCCATTTTCCATAATGTACAAAAATTATTCATTTTATAATAACGGATTAATATATCCATTAGCGTGCATTGAAATGCATGCCCCATATGTAAGTTTCCTGTTATATTTGGTGGTGGAATTGTTATACAATATTTTTTTTCTTTTTTATAATCTGGTATAAAAAAATTTTTATTTTCCCAATCTTTATACCAATTCTGTGATAAATTTTTTTCATTAAATATGTTTTTCATAATTTATTTCTGTTATTATCTTTTTAAATATATTTTGTGTAGTATTATTTCCATTTAGTTCTATAATTATAACATTTATCTTTTTATACCAGTTTAAAATTATTGTTTTATTTTTCTTATCTTCTAAAAATCGCTTTTTAATTATTGATATCTTATCATCTGATCTTTTTTTAAGCATTTCTCCAGTAAGATCATCTTTATTTTTTATTTTTTGTTTTTTTTGTAAAATATTATGATTTTTATTATTCGTTGTTAGTCTATACTTTAATCTTTTAATTAAAATATTTTCATTTATATTTATATTTATAACATAATTTATTTTAATTTTTTTTTTATATAAAAAAACTGCTTGTTCTAAATTTCTAGGAAATCCATCTAATAATATATCATTTTTATCTTTTATATTTTTTTCTAATATATTCATTATTATGTCATCTTTTATTAAAATTCCATTATTGAATAGATTTTTTATCTCTTGATTTATTTGCATTTCTGTTCTTATTAATTCTCCAGTTGAAATATGTTGTAATTTAAATTCTTTTTTAATTAATTCTGCTTGAGTGCCTTTACCAGAACCTGGAGCACCCATTAATATTATTTTCATTATTTATCTTATTTTTTTTATAAAAAAATAAACATTTATTTTTAATGTTTCTTATTATTATTAATATAATTAATTGACAGATAGTTTATATTTTTATAATATTTAAATTCATATTATGTTATTTAAATATATACAAATGACTACTATAAATCAATTAGTAAATAATAATAGAATAAAAGTTAAAAAAAAGAATAAAGTTGTAGCTCTAGAAGGAAATCCTCAAAGAAGAGGAGTTTGTCTTAGAGTTTATACTGTTAAACCTAAAAAACCTAACTCAGCTTTAAGAAAAGTGTGTCGTGTTAAGTTAACTGGAGGAAATGAAATTACTGCATATATTCAAGGTGTTGGGCATAGTTTACAAGAACATTCCGTTGTGCTTATAAGAGGTGGTAGAGTTAAAGATTTACCTGGAGTTAGATATAAAGTTGTAAGAGGTGCGTTAGATGCTACAGGTGTTATTGGTAGAAAAAAATCTAGATCTAAATACGGAACTAAATCTTCAGATAAAAAGAAATAAGGAATAATTGAAATGGCTAGAAAAAAAATTAAAAGTAATATTAAAATTAAACCAGATTTTATTTTTAGTAGTTTATTATTATCTAAATTTATAAATTATGTTATGGTATCTGGGAAAAAATCTTTAGCTGAAAGAATTGTTTATAGTGCTTTAGATATAGTAAAAGATAAAACTAAAATGGATTCAATGGTTGTTTTTGAAAAAGCGTTAGAACATATAAAACCTATAGTTGAAGTTAGATCAAGAAGAGTTGGTGGTGCAACTTATCAAGTTCCCGTTGAAGTAAAGCCTAAAAGAGCTGTTACTTTAGCTATGCGTTGGCTAGTAGAATTTGCTAGAAAACGTAGTGAAAAAAATATGATATTGAAATTAGCTTTCGAAATAATAGAAGCAGCTGATGAGAGTCATTCAATCGGTAATAGTATAGGCAGGGGTGGAGCTATAAAAAAACGTGAAGATACACATCGTATGGCTGAAGCTAATAGAGCTTTTGCTCATTATAGATGGTAGTTTTTTTTGTAAGGAGATTATGTGATAGGTTTAGATAAGTATAGAAATATAGGAATTATAGCTCATATTGATGCTGGTAAAACGACACTTACAGAAAGAATTTTATATTATACAGGAGTTTCGCATAAAATGGGCGAAGTTCATGATGGTTCTGCTGTTATGGATTGGATGGAACAAGAACAAGAGCGAGGTATAACAATTACAGCAGCAGCAACTACTTGTTTTTGGACGGGTGGTTTTGCGAAGGATAAATTTAGAATTAATATTATAGATACTCCAGGTCATGTAGATTTTACTATAGAAGTTGAAAGATCTTTAAGAGTATTAGATGGTGCTATTGGAGTTTTTTGTGCTGTTGGCGGTGTAGAATCACAATCTGAAACTGTTTGGAGGCAAGCTAATAAATATAATGTTCCTAGAATAGCTTTTGTAAATAAAATGGATCGACCTGGAGCTGATTTTTTTTCTGTTTTAAATCAAATGAAAGTTAAATTAAAAGCAAATGTTGTACCGATTCAGTTACCTTATTTTATTGAAGAAAATTTTGTTGGAGTAATTGATTTAGTTTATAAAAGATTGGTTTTATGGGATGATGAAAATTTAGGCGCTACATTTGTTTATAAAGACATTCCTCAAGATTTTTTTGATCAATATATAAAGTATAGAAATGTTATTTTAGAGCATATAGCTGAATTATCAGATGATTTAATGGAAATTTATTTAGAAAAATATGATTTTTCTACTGACGTTATTATATCTTCTCTTAGACAGCTTGTTATTAAGAATAATGTAACATTAGTTTTATGTGGTTCTGCTTTCAAAAATAAAGGAGTTCAATTATTATTAGATGCTGTTGTAGATTATTTACCATCACCTAATGATGTTACTTTTGGAAAAGTAATACCAATTACAAATAATAATGATTTAGATAAATTGGGTTTTTTATCTTTAGCATTTAAGATTGTAACTGATCCTTTTGTTGGCACATTAACATATTTAAGAGTATATTCAGGAACTTTTGATGCAGGAAATTTTGCTTATAATAGTTTGAAAGATAAAAAAGAAAGATTTAGTAGAATTCTATTAATGCATGCTAATTCTAGAGAAGAAATTAAATCAATACGTTCAGGCGATATAGTAGCTATAGTTGGATTAAAGTATACCACAACAGGTGATACTTTGTGTTCTATGGATTCTAATGTTGTTTTAGAGCAAATGGTTTTTCCTGAAGCTGTTATATCTGTGGCTGTTGAACCAAAAACTAAAAATGATCAAGAAAAAATGGGAATAGCTCTTAGAAAGTTATCACAAGAGGATCCATCTTTAAAAGTTAGTGTTGATCCTGAATCATCACAAACAATTATTTCAGGCATGGGAGAGTTACATCTTGATATTATTGTTGATAGGATGCGAAGAGAATTCAACGTAGAAGCAACTGTTGGAAAACCGCAAGTTGCATATAGAGAAACAATAATTAATTGCGTTGAACAAGAAGGAAAATATATAAGGCAGTCAGGTGGTAGAGGACAATACGGACATGTTGTTTTAAAAATAGAACCATTGAGTGTTGGTGATGGTGTTATTTTTGAAAGTAAAATTTTTGCCGGATCTGTCCCCAAAGAGTATATTCCTGCTGTTAAAAAAGGAGTTTTAGAACAAAGTCAGCTTGGAGTTTTAGCTGGATATCCTATTGTTGATGTAAAAGTTACATTATTAGATGGTTCTTATCATGAAGTTGATTCGAGTGAATTAGCTTTTAAAAATGCAGCAGCAAGAGCTTTTAAAGCAGGTGTTTTAAAAGCTAATTTAATTTTATTAGAACCAATTATGTTGGTTTGTGTTATAACTCCTGATGAATATTTAGGTGATATTATTGGTGATTTAAATAAGAGACGTGGTATTATACATAATATAGGTGATGTAGTTTCTGCTAAAGATATTAGAGCAAAGGTGCCTTTATCTGAAATGTTTGGATATTCTACTGTTATAAGATCTATAACTCAAGGTAGAGCTACATATACTATGGAGTTTTCTTCTTATATTCCTGTGCCAGATTTTATTGCTAAAAATATATTAAGTAGTAATTAAAAAAAATTGAGAAATTTAGATGACAAATCGTAATCAAATTATTAAAATAAAATTGAAATCATATGATCATAAAGTTATAGATCAGTCTACTAAAGAAATAGTTGATACTGCAAAGAAAACTGGAGCTATTATTAATGGTCCAATTCCGTTACCGTCTTATGTTGAGCGTTTTACTATATTAGTGTCTCCGCATGTTGATAAGAAAGCAAGAGATCAATATGAAATACGTACGCATAAAAGACTTATTGTAATAGTAGAACCTACAGATAAAACAGTTAATGCTTTGATGAAATTAGATTTATCAGCTGGAGTAGATATAAAGATTTCTGTTAATTGAGGTTTTTTATGAGTATTGTTTTGATTGGTTATAAATGTGGTATGACTAGTTTTTTTTCTAGTGATGGCAATATTAGTCCAGTTACAGTTGTTAAGGTTTACTCAAATTATATAGTTGATATTAAGCCTTTAAATGCGGATATATCTGTAGTTAAAATAGCAGCGTGTCCAGTTCTTAAGAAGAAAGCTTCTAGACCTATTATTGGTTTTTATAATAAAATTGGGCTTGATTGTTTTAAATATATGTTAGAATTTAATATCAAATCTGAAAAAATAAACACATTTAAAATTGGTGATATTTTACCATTATCTTATTTAAATGTATTAGATCAGATTGATGTCATAGGTTTATCCAAAGGTAGAGGTTTTGCTGGATCTATAAAAAGACATAATTTCAAATCGCAACCGTTATCACATGGTAATTCTTTATCTCATAGAGCTCCTGGTTCTATAGGGCAATGCCAAACGCCTGGTAGAGTTTTTAAAGGTAAAAAAATGCCTGGAAGAATGGGAAATGTTAGAGTTACGTCTAAAAATATAAGTATACTTGATGTTTATAATGATTTAAGTATTGTTTTACTAAAAGGTTCTATTCCTGGTTTTAATGGAAATAGAGTTTTTTTGAGAAAAGATTTTTAATTTTTTTTTGGTGAATTATGGAAGTTTTGGTTTTAAAAAGTGATGGCAGTAATTATTCAATTTCTCTATCTCAAAGTGTTTTTGACGTTAAATATAATGAGTTATTTTTACATCAATTTATTACATCCTATATAAGTAACTCTCATACAGGACAAAAATCGCAAAAATCTAGAGGTGAAGTAAGCGGTGGTGGCAAAAAGCCTTGGCGCCAAAAAGGTAGCGGCAGGGCTAGATCTGGTAGTATTAGAAGTCCTTTATGGAGAGGCGGTGGTAAAGTTTTTGCGTATAATTCCGATATAAATCGTAAAAAGAAAATTAATAAACGTTTATATAGTTTTTGCATGAGAATGTTATTTTCTCAATTATTTCGCGAAGATAGGATTTTTATTTTTGAAAAATTTGATTTGAATAGTATTAGCACTAAATTATTTTTAAAAAATATTTTATATTTGAATACTAAAGGTAACAGATTATTTATTTTTGATGATTTATATAAAAATATTATTTTATCGTCTAGAAATTTAAAGGATATTTTAGTTTTATCTTGCAGAGCAATAAATCCTTTAATGTTAATGAAGTTTAGTAATTTTTTTATTACTGTTGAAGCTATAAAATTTTTTGAAGAGATATTTGATGAAAAAAATAAGTAAGTTTTATAATACTTTGTTGTCTCAACATTACACTGAAAAAGCAAATTTTTTATTAAATAATTTAAATTGTTATACTTTTATTGTTGCTAAAGATTCTAATAAGAGTGACATTAAGAATGTTGTAGAAAAATTATTTAATGTAAATGTTGCTTTTGTTAGAATTGTTGTTGTGAAAGGTAAGAGTGTTAAATTTAAAAATTATTTTGGCAAGAAAAGTGATTTTAAAAAAGCTTTTGTTTATTTGAATAAAGGTAATACTATAAATTTTGCAGAGTTTAAGTAAATATGATAATTTTAAAAAGATATAAACCTACGTCTCCTGGAATACGAGGATTGATAAGTTTAAAAAATTCTAATTTATATAATGGACGTCCTTATAAAAAATTAACTAAATTTAACTCGTGTTCTTCAGGAAGAAATAATTATGGTAGAATAACTGTTTGGGGCCGCGGGGGTGGACACAAAAGAATGCTTAGACTAATAGATTGGACACGCGATAAATATGATATTTTGGCTAAAGTTGAGCGTATTGAATATGATCCTAATAGAAATCCGTATATAGCATTATTACTTTATGAAGATGGCGAAAGAAGATATATTTTATCTACGTCTAATATGAAAGTTGGTGATTTTGTTATTTCTGGAGATTTTGTTCCGATAAAAGATGGAAATAGTTTACCATTAAAAAATATACCTTTGGGTACTAATGTTCATTGTATTGAACTTTATCCTAAAAGTGGAGCAAAATTAGTTAGAAGTGCTGGTTGTTATGCTCAACTTTTAGCTAAAGATATTAATTATGCTACACTTAGATTGCGTTCTGGTGAGATTAGAAAAGTTCCTTTAAATTGTTTTGCTTCTATTGGAATCTTATCTAAAAGTGAACATAATCTTCAGAAATTAGGTAAAGCCGGTAGAAGTAGATGGAAAAATATTAGGCCTAATGTTAGAGGTGTTGCTATGAATCCTGTTGATCATCCATTAGGCGGTGGTGAAGGTAGAACTTCTGGTGGTAGACCTGCTTGTAGTCCGTGGGGAATACCAGAAGGTAAAATTACTAGAAAAATAAAAAAACGTGGATATAAATTAATTTTAAAGCGTAGAAAAAAATGATTTTTTTATTTATTTTAAATTGAGAGGTTTTTGTGACACGATCTTTAAAAAAGGGACCTTTTGTTGATTATCATTTATTAAAAAAAGTACGATCTGCTGATCTTTTAAATAAACGTATTATTAAAACTTGGTCAAGACGTTCTATGATTATTCCAGAGATGATTGGATTTACTTTTGCTGTTCATAATGGTAAAAATTTTATACCGGTTTTTGTTACTGAGAATATGGTTGGTCATAAATTGGGAGAATTTTCTCCAACTCGTGTGTTTAAAGGACATTCTGGTGATAAAAATTCTAAAAATGTAAAAGGTTCTAAAAATGTTGGAAGGAAGAATTAATGATTATATGTGCTAGTGCTAAAAATATTAGGATTTCTGGTCAAAAAGTTGAGCCAGTTTTAAAAGTTATAAGAAATATGCATGTTGAAAAAGCTGTTGACATTTTAACTTTTAGTGGTAAAAAATCAGCATTTTTGATTATGAAAGTGCTTAAGTCTGTTATTTCTAATGCTGAACATAATAACGGTATAGATATAGATAATTTATTTATATATCGCACGTATGTTACTAATGGTTCTAGTTTAAAAAGATTTACTGTTAGAGCTAAAGGTAGATCTAATCGTATTTTTAAAAGAAGTTGTCATATCTATATAGAATTGAAGGAGAAATAATAATATGGGTCAGAAAGTAAATCCTATTGGTATTAGATTAGGTTATTCTAAAAAAAGTAATTCTTTTTGGTATCCTGATGGTGACACATTTGCTAATACTTTAAAAAATGATCTTGAAATTAGAGAGTTTATTTTAAATAATTTACCAAAATCGTCATCTATAAGTAAGATTTTTATTGAAAGAATTAGTCAAAATGTTAAAATTTCTATTAACACAGCTAAGCCTGGTATAGTAATAGGTAAGAAAGGTGAAGATATAGAAAAACTAAGAACAAAATTAAGTAGTCTTTATAATATTTCTGTTACTATAAATGTTGAAGAAATAAAAAAACCTGATTTAGATGCTTATTTAGTTGCAGAAAGTATAAGTTCTCAATTAAAACGTAGAGTTATGTTTAGACGAGCTATGAAGAGAGCTGTTGTAAATGCTATACGTCAGGGTGCTAAGGGTGTTAAGGTTTCTATTTCTGGTCGTTTAGGTGGAGCTGATATAGCTAGACGTGAATGGTATAGAGAAGGTAGAGTCCCGTTACATACATTTAAAGCAGATATAGATTATGGTTTTGCTGAAGCTAAAACTACTTACGGTGTTATAGGTGTGAAAGTTTGGATTTATAAAGGCGATTTTAACGTTGATAATAGTTAGGATTTTTTTATGTTACAACCTAGTAGAACTAAATATAGAAAACAACAAAAAGGTAGAAACAACAGAAATGTAATTACAAAAGGTAATAATTTAAATTTTGGTGATTTTGGTATAAAATCTTTAGAATGTTCTAGAATAACTGCAAGACAGATAGAATCTGCCAGAATAGTTATATCTAAGCATTTAAAAAGAATTGGTAAAGTTTGGATTAGAATTTTTCCTGACAAACCTATAACTAAAAAACCTTTAGAAGTAAGACAAGGTAAAGGTAAAGGTAATGTTGAGTATTGGGTTGCTTTAGTTCAACCTGGTAGAATGCTTTTTGAAGTATCTGGAGTTCCTTACAATATTGCATTTAGTGCTCTTAAGTTAGCGTCATATAAATTACCTGTTAAAACATTATTTGTTTCTAATTTTTCGGAAAATGCATGAATATAAATGAATTGAGAAAAAATAATTTAATAGATTTAAAGTCTAAATTAGTTTTATTATATAGAGAAAAATTAAAAATTAGTTTTGAAAAAACTAGTGGTTCAGAATTTAAAAAAACTCATTTAATTAAAACTAATAAAAAAAATATAGCAAAAATTTTAACATTAATTTCTGAAAAAAAAGAGTAAAAAATTATGACTGAGTTAGTTTATAAGTTTTTAGAAGGCTTGATAATTAGTGATAAAATGGATAAAACTGTTGTGGTTAAAGTTGTTAGAACAGTTAAACATAATAAATATGGTAAATATATTAAGCGTTCTTCTAAATTTTTTGTTCATGATGAAAATAATGAATGCAAAAAAGGTGATATTATTTTTTTTAAAGAGGTAGCACCAATATCCAAAAATAAAAATTTTATTTTTTGCTCTTTTAAGATTAAAGGAGGAAAAAATGATTCAGATGCAAACTGAGTTGTTAGTAGCTGATAATAGTGGTGCTAAAAGAGTTATGTGTATTAAAGTTTTGGGTGGTTCTAAAAAGCGTTTTGCAAATATAGGTGATTTAATAAAAGTTAGTATTAAAGATGCTATTCCTAATGGAAAGGTAAAAAAGGGCGAAGTTGTTAATGCTGTTATAGTAAGATCTAAAAAAGGTGTATCTAGATGTGATGGTTCGTATTTAAAATTTGACAATAATGTTGTTGTGCTTTTAAATAATAAATTACAACCAATTGGAACTAGAATTTTTGGACCTGTTACTAGAGAATTAAGAAATGATAAATATATTAAAATAATGTCTTTAGCTTTAGAGGTTGTTTAAATATATGAATAAAATTAAGGTTAAAGATAAAATATTTATTTTATCTGGTAAAGATAAAGGCAAAGTAGGTATTGTTTCTAAAGTTTTAAATAACAAAATTTTAAAAAGAAAATTTGTATTAATAGAAGGTTTGAATTTATTTAAAAAACATTCTAAATCTATTCCTAATAAAGATAAATCTGGTGGCATTATTAATATTGAAAAAGCAATAGATTATTCAAATGTTGCTTTATTTTGCGATTCAGCAAATAAAAGTAGTAAAGTTTTTTTTGATTTTTTTGAATCTAAAAAAAAAGCTAGATTTTTTAAATTAAATAAAGAGGTAATAAGTTGAATAAATTTAAAGATTATTATTATTATAATGTTGTTCCAACCTTTATAAAAAATGAATTATCTAAAAATATTATGGATGTACCAAAGTTTTTAAAAGTTGTTGTTAATATAGGTTTTAATGGAGCTAGTTTAAGTAAGAAGAATATTGATGATATATTTAATGAATTATATTTGATATCTGGGCAAAAACCTATATTTTTAAAAGCTAGAAAATCTGTTGCTGGTTTTAAAATACGTGAAGGTATAAATATTGGATGCAAAGTTACTTTAAGAAAAGATAATATGTATAATTTTTTAGGTAAATTAGTTTATTTAGTTTTGCCAAGGGTTAGAGATTTTAGAGGGCTTAATTCTAAATCTTTTGATGGTAAAGGAAATTATTCTTTTGGTCTTAAAGAGCAGATTATTTTTCCTGAAATTAACTATGATAAAATTGAAATAGTTAGAGGTATGGATATAACTATTGTTACTAGCGCTCGTACAGATTTAGTTTGTAAGACGTTATTAGAATTATGTTGTTTTCCATTTAATTGATTTAATATAAAAGTTTTTTTATGTCAAAATTATGTATGATAAAAAGAGAAAATCGTAGAATTAAATTAACAAAGAAATATTTTGTTAAGAGAAAAAATCTAAGGATCATTATGGGGGATATTAATGCCTCCATTTCTGCTAAAGAATTAGCTCAAAAAAAATTACAAGAATTACCTAGAGATTCTATTGAATGTAGATTAAGAAATAGATGTTGGAAAACTGGAAGAGCTAATGGCGTTTATAGAATTGTAGGCTTATGTAGAAATATGTTTAGGTACCATGCTATGCGTGGTGATATACCAGGTATAAGAAAAGCTAGTTGGTAAATATTATGACTATTCAAGATCCAATATCAGATTTATTGACGCAAATACGTAATGGGTATTTTGCTAAGAAAGAGTTTATTATAATTTATTCTTCTAAATTAAAAGTAGCTTTAGTTGATTTGTTAAAAGCGGAATTTTTTTTAAAAGATTATATTATTTTAGATAAAGATTCTAGAAAACCTAGAATTAAGATATTTTTACGTTATTATGGTAAAAATACGCCAATTCTTAGAAGAATAATTAGAATAAGTAAACCTAGTGTTAAAATTTATAGAAATTGTAAATCTTTGCCAAAAGTTTCAAATGGATTTGGTATTGCAATAATATCTACTTCTCATGGACTTTTAACAGATAAGAGAGCTAGAGAGATTGGAGTAGGTGGTGAAGTTTTATGTATAGTGGAGTAGTATAAAAGTGAAATTTTTTAAAAGTATTAGTATACCAAGTACTATTTCTTTAACGATTGATAAAAATTTATGTGTATTTTCTGGTTTAAATGGTGTTAATAGTTATAAATTACATAAATTTTTAAAAGTTAAAATTGATAATGATTGTTTGTGTTTATACTCTGATTTTACTGAATTAAAAAAACGTGATTATTTATTTTTATTTTCTATATTTAACACAACTTTTGTTATGTTAAAAAATTGTATGTTAGGTGTTAATAATTTTTTTGAATATTTTTTGATTTTAAGAGGTGTAGGTTATAAAGCAAATTATGATAAAAAAACATCTATTTTAACATTATTATTAGGATATTCTCATTCTATCAATTTAAATGTTCCATCCGATATATTAATTGATTTGCCTAGTAATTCAGAAATTGTTGTTAGAAGTGTTTCTAAAGAAAGAGCTGGGCAGTTTGCAGCTGATATAAGAGCGCTTAAAATTTCTGATATATATAAAGGTAATGGAATAAGATATAAGGATGAGAATATTGTTTTGAAAATTCCTAAAAAAACTAAATGAGATTATTATGTATACTTTATCGTCATATGATAGAAGAAAAATTAAAATAAGAAAAAAAATTTTAAAGCAGAATAAGTTAAGACTTACTGTTTATAAAAGTAATAAGCATATATATGCACAATTATTTTTGTCTGATGGTAGTAAAGTTTTAGCGAGTATGTCAAGTTTAGATAAAAAGTTTAAAGATGCTATATTAAATTCTAAATTAACTAAAATAGATAAAGCTTTTTTAGTTGGTAAATTATTATCGGATGTGCTTAAAAGTAAAAATATATTAAGTGTAGTTTTTGATAGATCTGGCTTTAAATTTCATGGAAGAATAAAGGCTGTAGCAGAATCTATTAAAAATAATGGTATTAAATGTTAAGTGATTATTATGTCTAATTTTATTATAGATAATTCTGATATCGTTCAAAAAACTGATGGTTTGTTAGAAAAACTTATAGTTGTTAAAAGAACTTCTAAAGTTTCAAAAGGTGGTAGAATATTTGGTTTTTCAGCTTTAACTGTAGTTGGTGATAAAAATGGTAAATTTGGTATTGGTAGGGGAAAAGCTAAAGAGGTTCCTTTCGCTATACAAAAAGCAATGGAAAACGCTAGAAAAAATTTAGTTTATGTAAAATTGGATGGCGATACTGTAAGCCATTCAATTAAAGAAAAATTTTGTTCTACAAAGATAATTATTTTACCGGCATCAAAAGGAACTGGTATTATAGCATCTTTCGTTATGAGGTCTATTTTTGAAGCAATTGGTGTAAAAAATGTCTTTGCTAAGTGTTTTGGATCAAAAAATCCAAATAATATTGCTCGCTGTGCTATGAAAGGGCTTTTAACTATGGGTAAAGATATTGAAGCTAGATCTGTTAGATATTCTTTTTTGAGTAAGAATAAATAATGTATAAGGAGTTTTTTTTGTCAAAAAAAAAAATAAAAATAATTTTAAAAAAAAGTATAATAGGAAGATTACCTAAACATAGAGCTATTGTTTTAAGTTTGGGATTAAAAAAGATAAATAGTTTTGTTATTTTAGAAGAAAATTCTATTGTTTTAGGTATGTTAAAAAAGATTTGTTATTTAGTAAAAATAGAGTGTATTGATTAAGTTTATGCGTTTAAATAGTTTTAAAATAAAATTTATAAATAAAATGCGAGTTGGTAGAGGTATAGGTTCTGGATTGGGTAAAACTTGTGGAAAAGGTCATAAAGGTAATAAAGCTAGAACTGGTTATGCTAGAAAAATAGGTTTTGAAGGTGGACAAACGCCATTGCATAAACGTTTACCAAAATTTGGGTTTAGATCTAATAAAAGTAAATTTAAATTGGATCTACCTTCGCATATCTTAAATAATATTAATGTTGATTTTTTAAATATTAATGTTTTAAGAAAATTAAAATTAATTAATAATAATATTAGGTTTGTGAAAATAGTTTACTCATTTCCGCTTGTTAAACCTATTTTTATAAAGTGTAATTTTATTTCTGTTTCAAACAGAGTTTTATTTAATATTAATAATTTAGGTGGAAAAATAAGTGGAGGTGGTGGGATTTGAACCCACGTCTGTAGCATTTTTTATTTAAAAATTATAACATGTTTTTTTTTGCAATGATTTAAATAATTATTTTAGCTTTAATTATTGTTATGTTTTTTTAGCATTTTTTTAAATTAAAATGCTTATCTTATTAAATATTTTATTTAACATTTAAGATATTTTAAATAAAATTGCTTATCAGCTTTAAGCTGCTAAAGCGTAGTTATAATTTTCTTTGGCGTTTATATTACCTTAATAATTTTTTACGAAAATTATTAAAAAAAACGACATGTTTTTAAATAATTAATACTACATCGATACCATTCACCCCCGTGATAAATAATTATTATATTTTTTTATTTAATACTTTTTGAAAAGAATTTCTTGCAAATATTTTCTTACTATAGTCATATATTATTTTTTCTTTTTCTAAAAAATTTTTATCTATTTCTTGTAAATACCATAATAAAGTAGATATCCAACAATCTATAAGAGAAAAATTTTCGCTTAGAAAGTAAGGCATTTCTTTAAATAGTAATTTAGCGCTTTCTATTTGAATTAAAAGGTTTTTTTTGTATTCATCTAGATTTTCAGATAAGTTATTTTTTAAGTTTAATATATAATTTAATGTTTTAAACCAATCTTTATTTATTCTATATATTAGTAACCTAGTTTTTCCTTTTAAAATTGGATTAATTGGCATTAATGGTGGATGAGGAAACCTTTCGTCTATGTATTCAGTTATTATTTCAGCTTTATATAAAACTAAATCTCTGTCTACGAATGTTGGTGTGTAACAATATGGATTTAATTTTTTTAATATTCCTATGTTATCTTGGATTAATTGTTCTTCAAATTCTAAACATTTTTCAGCTAAAGCTATTTTTACAACATGAGAATATGGGTCATTAAATCCATTTGTGTATAAAGTCATTACAGAATGTTTTATATTAGATATATACATTATTTTATATCTGACCAAAACTCTTTTTTTAGCATATAAAGTATTATAGATAATAGTAATAAAAATATTAAAACTAAAATACCTATATTTTTTCTTTCTGTTTGTATTGGTTCGCCAACATAAGATAAAAAATTTACTAAATCTGTTATCATGGCGTTGTATTCATCTGCAGATAATTCACCATTTTCTATCAGTTCTAACATACTTTCTATTGAATTATCTTTATGATCATGTTTCAATATTTGAAGTCCTTGATATTTTAACAAAATATGTGGCATACCAACATCTGGAAATAATAAGTTATTTACACCAAATGGTCTTGTCTGATCTTTATAAAAACTTTGCATATATGTGAATAACCAATCAGAACCTCTATATCTTGATATTAAAGATAAATCTGGTGGTATTTTTCCAAACCATTTTACAGCATTATTCTTATACATAGGACTTAGTATATTACTGTTTTCATTAATTCCATTTACAGAATGAAAAAATTTTTCTTTTATTAATTGATCTAAGTTTTTATCTGTTTGTTCTGTTAGTTTTAATCCTATAGCTAAATCAGAATAACGCATATATTTTAATCCGTGGCATCCTTGGCATTGATCAAAAAATATTTTTGCACCTCTTTGTAGAGATTGGTAGTTTTCTAAATTTATTGTTGTTTTATTTAATTTTATGTTACTACTTGCATTTAAATTTGATATACAAAATATTAATACAAGTAGATAATATAGATAATTTTTTATTGTTAACATTTTTTATTTTACCCTATTAGGAACTGTTTTACATTTTTCTATTGATGAATATACAGGCATTAATATAAAAAAAGCAAAATATATAAAAGAACATATTTGTGCTAGTAATGTTTTTGTAGCACTTGGTGGTTCCATACCTAAATAACCTAGTATAAAAAAACTTATTATAAATACTAGTAAGGCTATTTTTGATAAAATACCTTTATACCTCATAGACTTTACAGGACTTCTATCTAACCACGGTAATATAAATAGTATGGCTATTGATGCTCCCATTGCAACTATTCCTGCCAATTTATTAGGAATAGCTCTTAATATAGCATAATATGGTGTCATATACCATACAGGAGCAATGTGCTCGGGTGTTGCCAATTGATCTGCTGGTGTAAAATTAGGGCCTTCTAAAAATAATCCAAAAAAATCCGGTTTAAAAAATACTACAGAAAAAAATATAGTTAAAAAAATAGAAACGCCAAATAAGTCTTTTACAGTATAATAAGGGTGCATTGGTATTCCATCTAATGGTACTCCTTGTTCATTTTTATATTCTTTTATTTCTATTCCATCTGGATTAGATGATCCTACTTCATGTAGTGCTATTAAATGAGTTATTATTAATACAATAAAAACTATTGGCATGGCTGATACGTGTATTGAAAAAAATCTATTTAGTGTTACACCGCTTACAGCATAATCCCCTCTAATCCATTCTACTAATGGTCCACCAATTACAGGTATGGCGCCAAATAAAGATGTTATGACTTGAGCACCCCAAAATGACATATTTCCCCAAGGCAATAAATAACCAAAGAAACATTCAGCCATTAAACATAAAAATAATGCTACACCTATAATCCATAGAAGTTCTCTTGGTTTTTTATATGATCCATATAGTAAGCCGCGAAATACGTGAAAATATAGCACTATAAAGAAGAATGATGCTCCTGTAGAATGTATATATCTTATTAACCAACCATATTTTATATCACGCATGATATATTCAACAGAGTCAAACGCTTCTAAGCTGGATGGGTTATAAAACATTGCAAGCCATATTCCACTTAGTATTTGTATTCCAAACACTAATAAAGCTAAAGATCCAAAATAGTACCAGAAATTAAAATTTTTTGGTGCATAATATTGCGACATATGCTCTTTCCATAATTTTTCTAATGGAAAGCGTTTGTTTATCCAATTTTCTAAATTTTTAATTGTTGAATACATATATTCTCCAAAATTATTCTTCGCCTATTCTCAAGATATTTCCATTGTATTTATGTGGAGGTATAACTAAATTGCATGGAGCTGGAACTCCCTTGAAAACTCTGCCAGCTAAATCAAATCTTGATCCATGACATGGGCAAAAAAATCCACCGACCCATGATTGATCTACTTCGCCTGCTTTAGGTTTATATAATGGTACACAACCTAAATGAGTACATATGCCTATAACAACCAAAATATCTGGTTTTATAGATCTTGTTATATTTTTTGCGTAGAGAGGTTGTTGTGGCTCATTTGATTCTGGATCTCTTAGTTTTTCTGATAATGTTTTTAGCATTTCTATTGAAGAATTACTTCTTTTAATAACAAAGATTGGTTGACCTCTCCAATCTAGTGTTATTCTTTGTCCTTCTTCTATTTTTGTAAAATCTATATCTACCGGAGCTCCCATAGCTTTTGCTTTTGCACTAGGTAGCCAAGAAGTTATAAAAGGTACTGCAGCAAAACCTAACCCAATTCCACCTAATAAAGAAGCTCCTATTATATATTGTCTTCTTTTTGAATTTATATTCATTTAATTATCCTTTTTAGAAAAAAAAATTATCTCTTAGAATATTGTTCTTTTTTACGAGCTTTTCTTCTGCCAACTTTTTTACGTTCAACTTTTCTTGAATCTCTAGTTAAAAAACCTAGTTTTTTTAGTTTTTTTCTAAAAGAATTTTCTTCATTTATGTTTTTTTCGTCTAAAATTACTAAAGCTTTACTCAATCCATGACGTATTGCTTCGCTTTGTCCCGTAAGCCCGCCGCCTTTTACAGTTATTTTTAAATCTATTTTATTATTTATGTTTAATAACATTAATGTTTTTTTTATTATTGTTATAAACTTCGTATTATTATTATCTGCGTTATTATTTATAATTATTTCGCCTGCGCCTTCTTTCAAAAAAACTCGCGCTATGCTTGTTTTTCTTTTTCCTGTGCTATATATGTAATTATTCATTTTTTTTCTCTTATATTTCTATTTTTTCTGGTTTTTGAGCTAAATGATCATGGTACGATGTAGAATAGATTCTTAATCTTTTAAGCATTATTTTTTGTAATTTATTTTTTGGTAACATTCCTTTTACAGCGTTTTTTATTACAAAATTAACATTTTTTTCCATTAAATTTTTAAGTGTTATTTTTTTTAAACCACCTGGATATCCAGAATGGCTATAGTATACTTTATTATTTAGTTTTTTACCAGTAAAAAACAAATTTTTTGCGTTTATTACTATTATATTATAACCTGAAACTATATTTTTTTTATACGTTATTGTATTTTTTCCCATTAATAACGTTGCTATTTTAGATGCTAATCTACCTAATATTTTATTTTCAGCATCTATTATAATCCATTTTTCATTAATTTTTTTATTCATAAATAATTTTAAATATTTTTTTATAATTTTAATTAATTAAAAAAAAAAATCAAATATTATTTTTTTTTAATTGAATTATTTTTATTTTTTTGATAATTTTAGATTAGTTTTTATTTTTTATTGGTGTTAAATGAAGAAAGAAGCTGTAATGGAATTTAAAGGAGTTGTAATAGAAAGTTTACCTAATGCAACATTTAAAGTAAAATTAGAAAATGATCATATTATTAACGCTCATATTTCTGGTAGAATGAGAAAAAACTATATTAGAATATTAACAGGAGATGTTGTTGTAGTAGAAATTTCACCGTATGATTTATCTAAAGGGAGAATTATATATAGAATTAATGATTAATTTTCGCGCTCGGAAGGATTTGAACCTCCTACCTTCTGGTTCGTAGCCAGATGCTCTATTCCAATTGAGCTACGAGCGCTTTCGGAGTGAGTGGGATTTGAACCCACGATAGTTTCTTATAAAAACTATACTCCCTTAGCAGGGGAGCGCCTTAAGCCACTCGGCCATCACTCCATATTTAATAAATTTTTAACATAAAAATCAGATTTAAATTCTTTTATGTTATCAATATTTTCACCATCACAGATATACATTATTGGTATATTTTTATTAGCTAGAGATAATATAGCTCCGCCTTTTGCTGTACTATCAATTTTAGTTAAAATTAATCCAGAAATTTTAATATATTCATTAAATTTTTCTAATTGTCTAATTGAGTTTTGACCTATATTTAAATCTAATACTAACAAAACTTCATTAGGCCCATTTTTATTTATCTTTTTAATAACATTATTTATTTTTTTTAAATCATTCATCAATAAATCATTATTATGTAGTCTTCCTGATGTATCAGCTATTAGTATATCTATATTTTTATTTTTTGCAATATTTAATGCATCAAAAATAACAGAAGCGCTGTCTGCGTTTGTATGTTGTTTTATTATATCAATATTATTTCTTTTACATAATATATCTAATTGTTCTATTGCTGCGGCTCTGTACGTGTCTCCGGCTGCTACGACTACTTTTTTATTTTTATTTTTTAATAATTTTGCTAATTTTACTACAGTAGTTGTTTTTCCAACACCATTTACGCCGACTATTAATATTATAAATGGTTTGTTTTCTGTTATAATTAATTCTTTTTCAGAATTTTTAAAAATATTTTTTATTATGTTGTATAATTCTATTTTAATTTTGGATTCGTCTGTGTTTATCTTTGCTATATTTTTTTGTATTTTTTCTACTAAATTGCTTTCTACATCGGCTTCTAGTAAAATTTTTGATATTGAATCCGAATAATTTGTTTTGTTTTTTTTAAAAATATTATCTATTTTTTCTTTAATTTTTGTTAGAAAGTTTGTGTATAGCATTTTTATAACTCTTGTGTATATATATGTTTATTATTATATTATTTTTTAAAATTATTTTTAAATTTAATGAGCGTTAATTTTATTTTTTTTAATAAAAAAAAATTATTTTTTAATAAAAGTGTAAAGCCTACTAAAAATATTGTAAGAAAACAGTTTTTGTCATGGATTATCTTGTTTATAAATAAATTATACGTTATTGATTTTTTTTGTGGGTCATGTGTTTTTGGTTTTGAATTTTATCATTATAAAACTAAAAAAATTTTAAATTTTGATATAAATTGTAGCAATATTCACAATATTTTATCTAGTCTTATTGATTTTAACATTTTAATTAGCGATAAGTTCTTATTATATGAAACAAATTCTTTTGATTGGATTAATAATATCAATTTATTTAATTTTTCATTAATAATTTTTGATCCGCCATATTTGTTCTATAATATTATTAAATTTTTAATAGAAATTAGTAGAATAAAATTTTTAAGAACTTGTTTATTTTTATTTTTTGAAACAAATTGTTATTTTAATTTAAAGTATTTGTCATATGATTTTTTTGTTATTAAAAAGAACGTTATGGGTAATGTTCATTTTTTTTTGTTAAAAAAAATTTGAAAAATATATGTTTGTTATTTTTTTAGTTGGTGGAGCTATAAGAGATAAGCTTATTGGGTTTAGAGTAAAAGAGTTTGATTGGGTTGTGATTAATTCTGATATTATTAGCTTTTCTGATTTTGGTTTTAAAAGAGTTGGAAAAGATTTTCCTGTTTTTTTACATCCATTAACTAAAGAAGAATATACTTTAGCTAGAAAGGAAAAGAAAATAGGAAAAGGATGTTATGATTTTAAATGTGATTTTTCATTTTATGTATCTTTAAATGAAGATTTATTTAGACGAGATTTAACTTTAAACACATTGGTTTTAAATGAATTTGGATTTTTAATTGATATTTTAAACAGTAAAAAAGATGTTGAAATTAAGTTATTATCGCATGTTTCTTTTGCTTTTTTTGAAGATCCATTAAGAATTTTGCGTATTTTTAGATTTTGTGTAAAATTTTTTGATTGTAATTTTAAAATGTCTAAATATACAGAATCTTACATAAGGAAAATTGTAATAGATGGTGTAATTTTTAATTTAACTTTAGAACGTATTTTAAAAGAAACTTTTGTTTCTTTGAGTTATAAAAATGCTTTTCTATTTTTTATTTTATTATATAAATTTAACTTATTACAAATAATATTTTATGATTTATATACTTTATTTATTTTAGTTGAAAAAAATATGTTTAATATTTATTTAAATGTAATATTACAATTAAATAATTTATTTTTTAATATTTTTTTTAATACAAATAATATTTTTATTAGATTTTCTTTAATTTTTTATAAAATTTTGTGTAAATTTTCTATAAATGATACATACAAGAATTTATTATTTAATAAAATAAATGTTTTATTAATCATTAATAGATATATAAAAGATTTTAATTTATCAAAAAAATATAAGTTTTTTTTGATAAATTTATATAAGTTTAAATGTGTTTTTTTAAGAATTTTTTTTTTAAGAGATTACTTTTTATTTTTATTTTTTTTAAAAATTAATTTGTTAAAAGATAAAATTAAATTTATTAATTACTTATTAATTGTTGATTTAGATTCTAAGTTTAGTAATAAAATTTATATTTTTTATATAAAATATTTATTATTAGATTTAATTCAGTTTATATGTTTTTATAAATTTTATAATAATAAAATTTTTTATTTTAGTTATTTATTTTATGAAAAAAAAATGAAGAAAAATTTTAATAAAATTATATTTTATTATAATAAATATTATTAAAGTATTTCAAATTTCGTTTCATCATTTTTTTTATCATTTAGTTTAACATTTAATTTTATTAGCTTTTCTCTTATTTTATCAGCTAATACCCAATTTTTATTTTTTCTAGCGTTATTACGTTCATGTATAAGCCTATTTATTCTTTCTATCTTTGTATTTTTTGTTTTAATATTGTTATATTTTAATAACCCTATTTTTTTGAACAACTCAATTATTGAATATTCAATTTCTTCTTTATTATTTTTTTTTTCTTTTAATGATTTGAATAATATTGAAATAGCTTTTTGTGTATTGAAATTATCTTTCAATGCATTTGTAAAATTTGAAGAGAGTTCTTTATTTATGTCGAACTTTTTATTTTGTATATTATTTTTTATTTTATATAGCTTATCTAAAGTTATTTTTATTTTTTTTAAATTATCGTAAGTAAAATCTATATTTTTTTTATAATTGGTAGATAAGATTAAAAATCTTAAGTACTCTTCATTAAAGTTTTTAAGAAAATTTTTTAATGTAATGTGATTGTTTAATTTTTTAGACATTTTTTTTTTATTAATTTTAAGTTGACCTATATGCATCCATATTTTTATAAAATTTTTTTTACCTATAGCTTCAAAATGAGCTAATTCATTTTCATGATGCGGAAACATTAAGTCTTGTCCTCCAGCGTGTATATCTATATAATCTTTAGCATAATAAGTAATCATTGCAGCACATTCTGTGTGCCATCCTGGCCTACCATTACCCCAAGGTGAAAACCAATATACATCTTCTTTTTTTTTAAAATTTTTCCATAGAGCAAAATCATGCTTATTTTTTTTATTATTTTTATATGATTCTTTTATATTTTTAATTTTTTGGTTTGATAATATTCCATATTTATTTAATTTTTTTACTTCAAAGTATATTGATGATTTAGCATTTTTATAAGTAAATTTTTTTTTTATATGTTTTATTAAATTTATCATTTCATTTATAAAAGAAGTTGCTTTTGGTTCGTATGTAGGTTCTATCATATTTAGTTTTTGCATATCTGTGTGCATTTGTTTTATAAATTTTTCTGTTAAAAAATTTACTTTTATATTTTTTTCTTTTGCTCTTTTTATTATTTTATCATCTATATCAGTTATATTTCTTATAAAAATTATTTTTTTATTTAAAGTATTTAGATATCTAATGAAAGAATCAAATAATAAAAACAATCTAGCGTGTCCTATATGACAATAATCGTATACTGTTATACCACACGTATATATTTTTATCAGATCATTTTTTATTTTTTCTTTTTTTTTAGTTAATGTATTGTATATTTTTATCATTTGATTTATTTTTAGTTTTTTGTTAATATTTATAATTATAAATTTATTTTTATTTTTTTAAAAAAATGAATACACATTTTTTAGAGCTTAGAAAAAGGATTATATATATATCATTTTTCTTTATATTACTTTTTGTAGTATTTTTTTATTATTCTGATATTATATATGATTTATTTTCTTTACCTATAAAGTCTCAATTGCCTGTTGGAAGTAGTATTATAGCTACAAATGTTACATCAACTTTTGTAGTACCGTTAAAATTGTCTTTTAATTTTACTTTACTTATTGTATCACCATATATTATTTTTCATGCATGGAAATTTATTGCACCTGGATTATATAAACATGAAAAAGTTATTATAAAACCATTCTTGTTTTTTAGTATTTTTTTATTTTTTTTAGGAATTTTTTTTGCATTTTATATTATTTGTCCATTAGCGTTAAATTTTTTTATGACATGTTCGCCTTCTAATGTTATAATTATGATTTCAATAAATAATTATATTGAATTTATGTCTTCAATTATTTTAGCTTGTGGATTAAGTTTTCAAATACCGTTGATTATATATTTTTTAACTAGTACTGGTATTGTTTCTAAGAATGATTTTATAGAAAAACGATCTTATGTTATTATTTTTTCTTTTATTTTAGGAATGCTTTTAACACCACCTGATGTTATTTCACAGATTTTGCTTGCCGTGCCTATATGCTTATTATTTGAAATAGGGTTATTTTTTTCTAGATAGGGCTTTTAAGCCCTATTTTTTTAATGAGTGCCTTCAGCTTTTAGTTTTTCTGCTGCTTTCATTTCTGCTATTCTTCTATCTGTATTTTCTTTAACTTTAACTGCTAAGAATTTTACTGATATAATCCATAATATTGCTACTATAAAGAATACGCCAAAAGCTATATGCGCTATTGATAATACATTAGTTGTAGCCATTATTGATAATAATGTGCTTTGAACAAAAGCACCGCCAGCTTTTCCGGCTCTTCCGCCTATTACGTCCACCGCTGCTTTACCTTTAGTTTTTAATTCATCATCTAATGGTATATAAGCCATTTCTTTTGTAGGGTCAAATAATGAATATTTAACAACTTTTGATATTATAACTATTGCAGCGCCTAAAAATGTAGCTGCTGTTACTGGAGTAGTACCTAATGAAGATAATAAATTATATGTTGCGTTTTTTATTAAAGCTATATCATTAGCTAATATAAAACAAAAGAAAAAAGTTCCGCCTATTATTATTACAAATGGTGTTATTACTGCAGCTTTAAACCAGCTTAATAATCTTAGAATATTTGATCCTATAAATAAGCTAAATAATATTGTTATTATTCCTGACCATGTAGAATAATTTCCCATAAAAGCATTATAACCACCTTTATCACCAGCATAGTAAAATTTTAATTGTTCTTTCCATTGAACTTCAACTAAGTTTATTGTAACTCCGTATGCCATTATTAATGTTGCTATTAACCCTAGTTCTTTTGATTTTATTATTATTTTTAAGCTTTCTGATAATCCTGGTTTGCTTTTTTTCTTTTTAGGTTCGTTTTTATTTAAACCATCATAATATCTTGGATCAGTTAATACATTTAAGTACATCCATCTGTATAAATACATTGATAAGCATCCCATTATTACTACTGTACCCATTAATAAATATAGTGACCATTTCCATGGATCATCTGATACGAATGCTTTTATACCTGTAGAACAATATCTTACTACTTGACCTGATAATATTAATGATATATTTCCTATTACAACAAATAGCCCGTAAAATCTTTTTGATTCACTTATTTTTACTATTTCATTAGCAAATTGCCAAAACATTAGTGCTACCATTGCACTGCCCCAAATTTCAGATAATACATAAAATGCTGAATAAGACCAATAAGCATATATATTAATGAAACCACTAAATGCTGGATATTCGTTATTTAAGTTATTTATAAGTGTTGAAGATGGATGTAATATATCAAAGTTTGGATATACAACAAAAGCAAATGCCGCAAAAAATATTAAAAATGGTGTTACAACTATATAAAAAATTGTTTCTTTATTAAAAACATTGCATAATTTAGCATAAATTACTACAAACGCTACAGCTGCTGGAGTTACACAATAGAATTTTAAAAAAGGTATTAGTCCTGCGCCAGCTGCATTTACTACTAAAGTATCTTTTGTATCTCTTAATAATGTGTAATTAAACAATATTCCGAACATTATAAATCCCAAAGGAAGGAATTTTTTTAATTCGTGATTGTGAATTGGCCATAGTAATTTTCTCCAACGACCAAATTCTTCAGGTTGCTTAACATCTGACATTTTAACCACTCCGATTTTTTAATTCTAGAAAATTGAATTATACTAATAAAAGATGTTTACTACAATATTATTTAATTATAAAATTTTTTTAATATTTTTTAAATTATTATATTTTTATTTTTTGTTCTTATGTATAATATGTTTGTTATTTTATTAATTTTGTTATTTTATGAAGTCTAAATTTTTTGAAAAAAATGGTAATTTTAATGATCTTAGAAATAGATTGTTATTTGTATTTTTGATTTTAGTTATATATAGATTGGGCGCGCATATTCCTGTACCGTTAATTGATGCTAAACAAATCTTTAATTCATTTTCTGAAAGTAATTATGGAGTATTTAGCCTATTTAATTTGTTTTCTGGCGGTGCTTTATCTAAAATAACTATATTTTCTCTAGGAATTATGCCGTATATATCATCATCTATTATTATTCAGTTGCTTACTACAATATGGGATCCTATGATAAAATTAAAAAAAGAAGGTGATTTAGGTAGAAAAAAAATTTCTGATTATACACGTTTGTTAACTGTTATTTTATCAAGTTTTCAAGCTTTAGCTATGACGAAAATAATTCTTAATTTTAGTAACTATCATGAGTTCAATTTTTTATTTTATATTGTTATAGTTATTACATTAGTTTTTGGTACTGTTTTTCTTATGTGGTTAGGTGAATTAATAAATGAAAATGGTATAGGTAATGGGATATCTTTAATAATTTTTACCAGTATCATATCAAATCTACCAAGGACTATTATATCTACGTTAGAAAAAATTAGGCAAGGCGAACTTGATATTTTTGTGATGGTTTTATTACTTGGTGTTTTATTTTGTGTTATATTTATAATTGTTTTTGTAGAAAGAGCACAAAAAAAGATAACTATTAATTACCCAAAGAGACAGCAAGGAAGAAAAGTTTTTGCATCACAAACTACTTTTTTGCCATTTAAAATTAATATGGCTGGAGTTATCCCGCCTATTTTTGCGTCTAGTGTAATTTTATTTCCAATTACTTTAATACAATGGATTGATCCTAATTCAAGTAATGTTATTTTAAATAGTATTAGGTATTTAATCACTCCAGGAAAATTACCTTATTTGTTAATTTTTTCTTTGTTTATTATTTTCTTTTGTTTTTTTTATACATCATTAGTTTTTAAATCTAGTGATACTGCTGATAATTTAAAAAAATCTGGTGGTTTTATTTCAGGTATAAGGCCTGGTGATAATACAGCTATATATATAGATAAAATTGTTAAGAAATTAACAATAATAGGAGCTTGCTATTTAACATTTGTTTCTTTATTACCAGAGTTTTTAGTAGCTTTTTTAAATGTTCCTTTTTATTTTGGCGGAACTTCTTTATTAATAGTAATAGTAGTTATAATGGATTTTATTTCTCAAGTTCAGTCTAAAATGATTTCTTATAAGTATGATGGGCTTATAAAGAAATATAAATTAACTGGTTTTTAAAATTTATAAATTTTGTAGGTATTTTATAATGAAAGTTAGAGTTTCAATTAAAAAAATTTGTAGACATTGTCTTATTGTTAGACGAAATAGAATTTTAAGAGTTATATGTATTAATCCTAAACATAAACAAAGGCAAGGTTAAGGAGCGCGTATGATTAGAGTTGCTGGAGTTATATTAGATTCTAATAAGCATATTGTTATAGCTTTAAGAAAAATATACGGTATAGGAAAGGTTAGTTCTTATTATATATGTAAAAAAGCTAATGTAATACCTTCTTTGAAAGTTAATCAATTAGATGAAAATACAATATCGTCTATTCAGAAAATAGTTTCTGAGTTCGATATAGAAGGTAATTTAAGAACGCGCATTAGATTTAATATAAAGAGATTAAAAGATATAAAGTGTTATAGAGGAATGAGACATAAGGTTGGTTTGCCTGTTAGAGGTCAACGTACTAAAACTAATGCTAGAACTAGGAAAAAAAATAAGAAAAAAACTTAAAATAAGGTTATTAAATGTTAAAAAAAGTAAAAAATAAAACTATTAAAAAAAGTAAAAAGCAAGTTACTTCAGGAAAAGTTTATATTAAAGCTTCGTATAATAATACTTTAATTTATATAACTGATTTAATTGGTGATGTTTTATTATGGAAAACTGCGGGTAGTGAAGGGTTTAAAGGATCAAAAAAAAGTACTCCTTATGCAGCACAAGTAGCATCTAAAGCTGTTTCTAAGATTGCTAAAGAGATTCATGGATTAAATTCTGTTGAAGTATATGTTAGTGGTCCTGGCCCTGGAAGAGAGGCTGCAATTCGTGGGTTAGCAAACTTTTTAAAAGTTACTTATATAGCTGATGTTACAAGTATTCCGCATAATGGTTGTAGACCTTCTAAAGAGCGTAGAGTATAAGGAGTTTTTTATGGCGCGCTATTTAAAATCTGGTTGTAAAATTTCTAGAAGAATAGGACTTGATTTGGGATTAAAAAGTATTGGTGGAAGAGATATTACTAGTAAATGTAATTTAAAGGTTTTCCCTGGTCAGCATGGTAATAAAAGAAAAAAATCTAGTGGAAGTCATTCATTACAATTAAATGCTAAACAAACTATAAAGTATATGTATGGAGTTTTAGAAAAACAATTTAAACATTTTTTTTTAAAAGTTTCTAGAAAAAAAGGTGCTAGTGGTGAATTACTTTTGAAATTATTAGAATCTAGGCTTGATAATGTTGTTTATAGGTCTGGTTTTTCTGTAACTAGAGCTGAAGCTAGACAGCTTGTTTCACATAAGTCAATTTCTGTCATTAGAAATGGTATAGAACGTATTATTGTTTTTCCATCTTTTATTGTTAAAGTAGGCGATGTTATTAAAATTATAAATAAAAGTAAGGATCAGGTTAGAATAAATTATGCTTTAAAATGTGCAGAAAAACTTGGTTTTGTAAAATGGATAGATGTTGATATTAAAAATATGACATCAACATATTTAAGAGCTCCAGAAAGAAAAGAATTATCTAGTGATTTAAATGAGCAGTTAGTTGTTGAGTTTTATTCCAAATAATTTTAGGTGAGATTTTATATGTCTAGTTTTTTTGATGATTTTTTAAAACCTAAAATTGTTGATATTAAAGATTTATCTAATAATGATATATCTGTTATTATAGAACCATTAGAAAGAGGTTTTGGGCATACAATTGGTACGGCATTGCGTAGAGTTTTGTTGTCATCTATACCTGGGTATACTGTAACAGAAGCAAAGTTGTCTGGTGTTTTGCATGAGTTTATGGTAAAAGATGGTATTTATGATGATGTTATGGATATTATGGTAAAATTAAGTGGTATTTGTTTTAAGATAAATAATAAAGATAGCGTTGAATTAAGTTTGAGTAAAAAAGGCCCATGCGACATATTTGCATCTGACTTTGTTTTACCTTCTGATGTAAGTATTATTAATCCTAATTATTTTATAACTACTGTAAATTCTTCTGGAGATTTAAGTATAGATATTAAAGTTAATAGAGGCAGAGGTTATGTTTCTTCTAGTGAAAAATTTGATTTTAATAAATCCGATTTTTCAGGATGGTTAAGACTTGATTCTTCTTTTAGTCCAGTTAATAGAGTAAGTTATGATGTTGAAAATATAAGATATAAAGATAGGAGTGATTTAGACAGATTAATAATTAACATTAGCACTAATGGAACTATTAGTGCTGTAGAAGCTTTACATTGGGCAGCAAAAATTTTATCTGATCAATTATCTGTTTTTATAAGTTTTGAAAAAGAAAAAGTAGATGTTAAATCTTCTGTAAAAGATAAAATTAATTCTGAATTATTTAAAACTGTTGATAACTTAGAATTAACTGTTAGATCAGCTAATTGTTTAAAAGCCGAAAATATATATTATATAGGTGATTTAGTTCAGAAAAGTGAAGCTGAATTACTTAAAACGCCTAATCTTGGTAAAAAATCTTTAGCTGAAATAAAACATGTTTTATATGAAAGAGGTTTATCTTTAGGGTGTAAAGATAGTAACTGGCTAAAGATTTTAGAAGAATATAAACTTGATAATAATTTAAAATAGTATTGGATTAGTTATGAGACATAAAAATATTGGTCGTTATTTTAATAGAAATGCAGATCAAAGAAAAGCTTTGTTTTTAAATTTATGTAAAGAGTTAGTAAAGTATGGTATCATAAAAACAACTTTAGCTAAGGCTAAAGAATTAAGAATGTATATTGAGCCTTTAATAACTTTATCTAAAAATGATTCTGTAAATAATAGAAGACTTGTGTTTAAAAAAATTAGAGATAAGATTATAGTAAATACTCTATTTTCCGTTTTTGGGAAAAAATATATTAATAGACCAGGTGGTTATACTAGAATTTTAAAATATGGCATTAGAAAAGGTGATTGCGCGACTTTAGCTTTTATAGAACTAGTAGATAGAAATATTAATGAGTGATTTTTTTTGGATGACAAGAGCTTTATTAATAGCTAATAAAGCTTTGTCTATTAAAGAATTCCCTGTTGGAGCTGTTTTGGTTTATAATGATTTTGAATTAGCATGTTGTTTTAATTCTTGTTATATTTACAATATATGTCATGCTGAGAATAATATTTTTTTTAAATCTTTTTTTTATTTATCACGAAGAAATTTAAGTACAAGTACTTTATATCTTACTCTTGAGCCATGTTTAACTTGTTTTTCTTTTATTACTTATTATAAAATTAGAAAATTAGTTTTTGCAGTGGCTTCCAATAATTATGATATCTTTAATATTGAAGTTAAAAAAGGTATTTTAGAAAAAGACTCTTTGATTTTATTAGAAAAATTTTTTAATAAATAGTTTGGTTATTAATAATATGAATTTTTTCTTATTTCGTGAGACGTTACGTCTTTTATTTCAACTATTTGCGGAAAATTATTCTTTATTATTTTTTCTATATAATTTGTCATTGTGAAATTCACCATTCCACAACCCTGACATCCTCCATGAAATTTTATTATTAAAGTATCATTATTTTCTATACTTATGAGTTCTATGAACCCGCCATGTTGAGATAAAATAGTATTTATTTCAGTTTCAAAAAGAACGTTTATTTGATCTTTTATATTATTTTTTTTAGAATAATTATTATTAAATAAATTAGGTGCATTTATTTGCAGTATATTTTCTTTTATATCTATTATTGCATCTTTTAGTAATTTTTCTGTTTTTTCGTCTAAATATATTTCTATATTATTAAATTCTATTTTTATATCATTTTTATTTAAATCTTCTTTTTTACAATATGTTATATTAACATAAGCATGTTTTGTATACGGATATGTAACAGACATATAGATGATTAAGTTTTTTTCTTTTTCTAAATTAATATTATAAACCAAATAGTTTAAAGCTTGATCTGTTATTTTAATTATATTAATCATAGTAGTTTTTTTATTTGAAATATTATTGACATTGAAATTATTATTGCTGTTATTATATATAAAAAGTTTAATTTAAACAAATCTGTATTAATTTCTTTTTTAATTGCTTTTATTGGCATTAATCCAAATATTATTAGTGTTAATATGCTTCCAGATATTTCAAGTGCTGTGAAAAATATATTAGGTTTTATTATTATAATAATAATAGGAGGTACTATAATAAAAAATTTAATTATTTTTTCTGATATGTGTTCAAAAATTTTTTTAAAAAAAAATTTCATACTTAATGTTATGCTAAATATTGTTGTTATAATTGCTAATAATGAAAAAATATTTATAATAAATAGCATTAGTTTATTATTTTTAAATAGTAATAATTCTGTTATTATTTTATCAGAATTATAATTATTAATATCATCTAGTTTGTAGTAATTATTTTTAAAAATTAATATAAATGAAATCCATACAACATATATAAGTAATGTTATTATAATTCCCATATTAATTGTTTTGTATAGAACATTTTTATTATTATTTGATTCATTATTTAGATATGACAATATATTATGAAACCCAAAAGATGTTATTAATATAGGGTAAACATATTTTAAATTATTTATGTTTATATTTTCTATACTTTTTATATCTATTTTAGATTTAAAATTATTAATTATTATTAAAATAAAAATTAATATAAGTATTATAGTTAATATATTGTTTATATAATTGAATTGTGTATTTTTTAAATTAAGAGCCAATATCACTATTAATAATATAATTAAATAACATATGTTTATGTTTATATTTATCGTTGTATCTAATATTATTTTTAGTAATGTTCCGCTTTTAGATATATAAGCTGCTGTTATAGTTGTAAATAAAAAACTATAGGCAAGTAAACTTAGATTGTAATCTTTTTTTGATAAATTTTTTTTAAGCGCGATGCTTAGATCATCAGATTTTGTTAGTATTAATAAGTTTATTATTATCTTTGCTATTTCTTTCATATATAATGCTACTAATAGCATTGTAATCAAAGATGGTAGTAATCCAGCTAAAGTACAAGTTATTGGCATTCCTAGCGCTCCTGCACCTATACTACTACCTATTATTATTAATACTCCATTTATTTTTTTTTTCATTTTTTTACCCGGAGCCGGACTTGAACCGGCACAGAATTACTTCCGAGGGATTTTAAGTCCCTTGCGTCTACCTATTCCGCCATCCGGGCTGTTAAAGCTGAGGCCGGAATTGAACCGACATTAATGGCTTTGCAGGCCACCGCATTAATCCATTCTGCCACTCAGCCTTTAATATGTTAATTTTTAGCGGAAAACGAGACTCGAACTCGCGACCCCAACCTTGGCAAGGTTGTGCTCTACCAACTGAGCTATTTCCGCATTTGTTATTATTTTACTTTTATATTTAAATATGTCAATACTTTTATTTATCGGAGAGGCAGGGATTTGAACCCTGGGAAGATTAATTTTTATCTTCAATGGTTTTCAAGACCACCGCATTAAACCACTCTGCCACCTCTCCTTATCATCCCCAAGGGGATTTGAACCCCTGTTGCCGCCGTGAAAGGGCGATGTCCTGACCACTAGACGATGGGGACATTATTAAGTGGAGCTAAGCGGAATTGAACCGCTAACCTCTTGCATGCCATACAAGCGCTCTAACCAGTTTGAGCTATAGCCCCATTTTCATATTGTTTAATAATATGTCTAATTTTTTTTAAAAGCAAGATCTTTCCAGTAAGAAATATTAATTCATATGTAGAAAATGATATATTTTTGCCTGTTATTATTATTCTTAATATTGGAGCTAATTCAATGAAATTCATATTATTTTCTTTTAGTGTGTCTTGTATGATTATTTTAATATTATTTAATTCCCATTTTTCTTTATTTTTTTTCACTTTATTAAAAAAAAATTTTAATATATTAATTATTCTATCAGAAAAAAATAAATGTAATAAATCTTCATCTAGATTAATTTTTTCCTTATATAAAAATGTATAATTTACTATTATATCTTCTAGTGTATTAACTTTTGATTTAGCAAAATCAATTAATGATGCTAAGTTCGGCCCAATCATATAATTTAAATTGTAATTTTTTTCTATATAAATTATTTCTTTTAACAATTTTTTTGTTTCAGTATTTTTAATGTAATATTTATTTAACCAAATTAATTTACTTTTATTCATAATACTAGAAGAGCTATTTATATTTTTTAATTCAAATAAATCTATCATTTCTTGTATCGTGAAGATTTCTTTATCTTTAAATGACCACCCTAATCGTATTATATAGTTTAATAAAGCTTCTGGTAAAAACCCGTTTTTTTTATATGTATTTATATTTGAATTTTTATCTCTTTTAGATAAAGGTTTTTGATTTTCATCTAAAATCATAGGTAAATGAGAAAAAGTTGGTATTTTTGAATTTAATGCTTTAAATATTATTATTTGTTTTGGTGTGTTTGATATATGATCATCACCTCTTATAATGTCTGTTATAGAAAAATCAATATCATCTATAACGCTAGCAAAATTGTAAGTTGGATAGAAGTTATGCTTTGCTATTATAAAATCATCTATTTCTGAATTTGATACAGTTATTATTCCCTTAACATTATCGTAAAATGTTATTTCTGCATAATGCTCCGTATTTATTCTTATAACAAAATCATTTTTAACAGTGAGATTATTTTTACAAAAACCATCATATTTAATTTTTTTATGTTGTTTCATTTGTTTGTTTTTTAATTCTAATAATCTCTCTTTAGAGCAAAAGCATTTGTAAGCTTTTTTTTCTGCTATTAATTTTTCTATTATTATTTTATATCTATTTAGTCTATCTGATTGGAAAATTAAATTACTATCCGATTTTATATTTAACCAGTTTAGTATGTATGTTATATTATTAGTATATGTTTTTAAAATTCTATCTTTATCGGTGTCATCTATTCTTATTATAAATTCTCCTTTATGTTTTTTAGCGTATAACCATGAAAATAGTGCTGTTCTTATATTACCAATATGTAAAAATCCTGTAGGACTTGGAGCAAATCGTGTTTTTATGTTCATATTTTATTTAAATATATTGTATATTTTAAATATTATGATATAATAAAAAAAAATTATATGTATATTTTTTTTAAGGCTATGTAGCTCAGTTGGTTAGAGCACAGCATTCATAACGCTGATGTCGGTGGTTCAATTCCACTCATAGCCATTTTAAGAGGGTTGATGAACAAAGTTTATATTAAAACATTAGGTTGTCAAATGAATGAGTATGATTCCAGTTTAATTTTAAATGTAATATCTAAAAAAATCTTGTTCGAAGAAGTGTCTAATTTTTTAGACGCTGATATTCTTATATTAAATACATGTTCTGTTAGAGATAAGGTAGATAAAAAAATTATATCTGAACTCGGTATGTGGAATAAACTAAAAAACAAAAAAGATGTCATTATTTGCGTTGGGGGTTGTTTTGTTGTTAGCGATAAAGATTTTTTTATAAATAAACTCCCATTTGTTAATATAATATTTGGTCCTCAATCAATTCATAAAATAGGTGACATGATTTTAGAGTATTTAAATAATAAAATGTTAGTTTTAGATTTAAATTCATCAAACTTAGATAAATTTAATTATGTATATAATTCATATAATTATGTTGATTTTTCATCGTGTGTGTCAATAATGGAAGGTTGTGATAGATATTGCTCTTATTGCATTGTACCATTTTCTAGAGGTAAAGAGATAGGTAGAAATTTTAATAGCATAATTTCAGAAATTTATACATTGTTGATAGATGGTGTTAAAGAAATTATTTTATTAGGTCAAAATATAGGTGGGTATAAAAATACTATTGATAATGGAATTGTTATTGATTTTGCGTATTTATTAGATTATATTGCTAAAATAGAAGGTATTGGTAGAATTAAGTTTGTTAGTTTACATCCGTTAAATTTTTCTGAAACTTTATTAAATGTTTTAATAAAAAATAATGTTTTTTCTAAACATATCCACTTGCCATTGCAAAGTGGATCTGATAAAATATTAAGTCTTATGAGAAGAGGTTATACTTCTTTTGAGTATGTTAATATTTTAAATAAAATTAAGAGCATTCCTGGTTTTTTAAGTTTATCTACAGATATTATTGTTGGTTTTCCTGGAGAAACTGATAGTGATTTTGATCTTACTGTTGATTTAGTTAAAAAATTAAATTTTGATAAATCATTTGTTTATATTTATAGTAAGCGGAATAAAACTTTAGCTTCTAGCTATAAAGATAATATTTCACTTGAAAAAAAAAAATATAGATTACAAGTATTAAATGATATATTATTGTATAATTCATCTAATATAACTAGTTCTATGGTTGGATCAATTCAAAGAGTTCTTGTTTATAAAAGATTAGAAAATTATTTTTTTTGGGGCAAGACTGACAATAATAGAAGTGTTGTTTTTTCTAGTTTAAACAGTTTTATTGGTGACGTTTTGTTTGTTAAAATAGAAAAGATTGTTGATTCTTTTTTATATGGTAAAATTTTTTTTGGCTAGATAGCTCAGTTGGTAGAGCAAAGGACTGAAAATCCTTGTGTCGGTGGTTCAATTCCACCTCTAGCCATTTTTATATGAATTATATTATTTTTAGTAGAATTTTAGGATCTATATTATTTATAGCTGGCACATCTATAGGCGCTGGAATGTTGGGGTTGCCAATACGTACAATTGGAATTGATATACATATTATTTTGTTTTTGTTTTTTTTTGTATGGATTTGTATGACTATTTCTTCTATAGCTATGTTAGAGATTTCTTTATGGTTACCAGAAAATACAAATATTATAAGTATATCTAATTTTGTGTTTGGAAGAAAAGTAAGTTTTTTTATTGGTTTTTTATATATATTATTTTTATATTCTTTAATATCAGCATATATATCAGGTGGGTCATCTATGTTACTTGATGTTTTTACTGTTGATTGTGATAATTTTTATTGTAATGCAATTTTTTGTTTAGTATTTATTTTACCTTTTTTTTTAATTGTATTTTTAGGTTTAAAATTTAGTGATTATATTAATAGATTTTTTTTCATTGTATTAATAATAACTTATATATTTTTAACTTTTAAAATAATATCTATTTTAAATTTTAATGCTAGTAATTTTAAATTTTTAGATACTAGTTTATGTTTTTTTTCTTTACCTATAATATTAACCTCTTTTGGATATAATCTCTTAATACCATCTTTAAAATCTTATCTGTTTAATAATATAAAATTACTAGTTTTTGTTATTGTTTTGGGTAGTTTTATTCCATTTTTAGTTTATATTTTATGGGAATATTTTATATACTCTTTTTTATTTAGTATAAGTAATAAATTATTTGTTCAGACATTATTTGGTTATGGTAATCCTGCTGAAAAACTTATGGTTTTAATAGGTAATAATAATGTTATAGTTTTATATGTTATTTCTTTTTTTTCTTTATCTGCGTTAATAAGCTCTTTAATAGGTGTAGCTTTAAGTTTATATTATTTCTTCTTTGATGCGTTAAAATTATCATATAATTCTTATTTTAATAAAGTTGCTTGTGTTTTATTTGTTTTTTTTATTCCTCTACTTTTAAGTATTTTTTTTCAGCATGGATTTATGTTTTTTTTATCTTATGCTGGAGCTATAGCATCTATTCTTTTAGTTGTTTTTCCTGTTTATACATTATGGTACGGTAGATATATTAAAAAAATTTCTTATAAATACATTTTATTAAATAATAAAATTATTTTAAGTTTTTTATTATTTTTTGGTTTTTTGGTTTTTTTTATAGATTTATTTTTTACTTATTTTATATAAAATTTTATTTATTTTAATATTTTATTTTATATAATATTTATATATTTTTTGGAGATTTTATTTTATGATAGATAGTAGTTTTAGTGGATTATATAATACGGTTTTAAAAAATCCTAATATTTATCCTGGTGCCTTAATATTAGGCGAAGTTACTGACATAAGCGCTAATTTCGTTACAATTAATGCTTTTTTTAAATCTGATGGTTATATTCCAATATCTCAGTTTACTGATGAAGAAGGAAATTTAGAAGTAGAAATTGGAAGTAAAGTAGAAGTTGTTATAGAATATCTAGAAGATTTATATGGAGATATTAAATTATCAAGAGAAAAAGCCAAAAAAATTAGAGCGTGGGAAGATTTAGAAAAAATTTATAAAACCAATGATATTGTTAATGGATATGTTACAGCTAAAGTTAAGGGCGGTTTTACTGTTAAAATAAATGTTATTAAAGCTTTTTTACCAGGATCTTTAGTATCTTTTAAATCAGCTATAGATTCTGATGAAGTTAAGGGAAAAGAGCTTAAATTTAAAATAATAAAATTAGAAAAGAAAAAGAATAACATAGTCTTATCGCAAAAATTTATTTTAGAAGAAAAAAATAATAAGAATTTTCAAAATTTATTATTAAAGATAAATGAAGGTGATACAATCTCTGGTGTTGTTAAAAATATAACAGATTATGGAGCTTTTATAGATTTAGGTGGATTAGATGGATTATTACATATAACTGATATGTCCTGGAAAAGGGTTAAACATCCAAATAATATATTAAAAATTGGTGATGATATAAAAGTTAAAATTCTTAAATTTGATAAAGATACAAATAGAGTTTCATTAGGTTTAAAACAGTTAACGCAAGATCCTTGGGATATTGTTAAAAATAAATATAAAGAAGGTGTAATTGTTAGTGGTGTTGTCACTAATATAACAGATTATGGTTGTTTTGTAGAATTAGAAGATGGCATAGAAGGGTTGGTTCATTTATCTGAGATGGATTGGACTAATAAAAATGTTAATCCAAATAAAGTAGTTAAACAGGGGATGAAAGTTTCTGTATCTATCTTAGATATAAATATTGATAGACGTAGAATATCTTTAGGTTTAAAACAATGCACAGATAATCCATGGGCTATTTTTTTTAAAATACATAAAGAAGGAGATATAGTTTCTGGAAAAATTAAATCTATAACAGATTTTGGTTTATTTTTAGAATTATCTGGAGGAATAGATGGGTTAGTACATTTATCGGATTTATCTTGGGATATTTCTAATGATAATTCTTTAAGAGAGTATAAAAAAGGTGAAGAAATAAAAGCTGTTATATTGGGTATAGATGTAGAAAGAGAGCGTATATCATTGGGTGTAAAACAATTAACTCAAGATCCTTTTATAAGTTACACTTCTAAATTTATTAAAGGTAGTGTTGTAGAATGCTTTGTTATAAGAAAACTTGAAAAAGGTTTTATTGTGAAATTAAATGATAAGTTGGATGGTTTCTTAAAAGCTAATGAAATAATTTATAATAAAATTTGTAAAAAGATTTCTGATCAAAACGATAAATCAGCAATTAAAGCTAGAATTATTAATATAGACAAAAAAAATAGAAATATAATATTAATAGTTAAAAATGAAATTACTCATAATAAAAAAGACAATATTAAAAATGAAACTAAATATATTAATAAGGTTCAGAAAAACAAACCAACTTTAGGAGACTTGTTAAAGAAACAAATATAAAAATATACAGGGTAATTTATTACCCTGTTTTAATTAATTGTTGTTTTCTATTTTCCATTCTGAATAAGTATATGTCTTAAAACTAATAGCATGCACATTTTTATTTATGATATATTTTCCTATTATGTTATTTATTATTTGTTGCCTTTCTATAAGCTCTTTGTTAATAAAATAATCTGATATAATTATAGCGTTAAAATATTTATTATCATTTGTGAAGATTTTAATGTCTGAATCTGGTAATTTTTGATTTATATCGTCTATTAGAATTTGTTTCATTTTTAATCCTCGTTTATTTTTTTTATTATTATATCATATAAATTATATACTTTACTTAACTCTAATAAATTATGTGATATGTTTAAAAATTTTATATTTTTTTTATTTTTTATTGAATAACGTATACTACTTATTATAAATAATAATACCGCGCTATTAGCATTTTGTAAATTTTTAAAATCTATTTCTATTTTGTTTAAATATTTTATGCTTTCTTCTAACATATCTATTGTTTTCATTATATTATTTAGGCTAATATAACCGTTTATATATATTTTTTTATTATTTAATTTAATTTCTATATCATTCATAAGTTGTTAGGTTAGATATTTTAATTTTTGAAATAGCAGCATCTAATCCATGTAATCGTATAATTTCAGAATATTGTGTTTTTAAACTTTTTAATATACTTATTCCTTCTATTATTATATCAAAAACTAACCAAGAATCGTTATTTTTAATTAATCTATATATTATAGATACGTTTTTATTATTTTTTTTCATTATACTTGAAATTTGTGTTCTTTTTGATAATTCTATATTATTAGTGATTTTTGGCGCTATAAATTCTACTTCTGCATCTATATAATGATAAACTGTTTTACTATATGTTTTTAACATTAATTTTTTCAATTCTTTTATAAATAAAATTTTTTCATCATGTGATGCGTCAAGCCATTTTTTTTTGCCAGCTATCCATATGGAAATTTCATTAAAATCTACATATTTTTCCATAGTCTTTTCTAAAAAATCAGCATTTTCTTTTATTAAGGCCGGCTTGCATTCATTTATTATGTTTTTTATAAAATTAGATGGATTTTTATCATTAGAATATGCTAAATTTGTTATTAATAGTAGTATTAAAATTAATATTTTCATTTTATTTATTTATTGAAAGCTAGTTTAGATATAACTTCTTCTATTATTAATGCTTGCGTTGTTAATTTTACTATGTCGCCATTTTTTAAAAAGAAATCTTCATTACCAAGTTCAATTTGAATATAGCTATCTCCAAGTAAACTAATCATTAATATATTTATTGATGAATCTACTGGTATTTTTTTATAGTTATAATCTATTAATAATTCAACTTGAGGGTAATATTCGTTTTCATCAGAATATTTTAATTCTATTTTATTTACAATACCTATTTTAACCCCACCTATTGTTACTTTTGCGTTTTTTTTGAGGTTTCCTATATTTTTAAATATAGCTGTTATAGAGTAAGTTTTTTCTTTTGTGTAAATGTTTTTAAAATCTGTTATTTTCGTTATTAATAGTAATAATGATATTATACCTAATATTACGAAAAGACCTACAAAAAATTCTATTTTATTTTTCATCATGGTATTACCAATTAAACATAATAGCTGTTAAAAAAAAATTAAAGCTTAATATTATGAATGATGAATAAACAACAGTGTTAGTTGTTGATAATGCTATTCCTTCATTAGTTGGTTTACTGTTTAATCCTTGATATATGGCAGTCCAACTTATTATAAATCCGAATATTAAACTTTTTATTAAACTGTTTATTATATCTACTTTTATATCTATATTTTCTCTTACACTAGTCCAAAAAATATTACTATCTACATTTAACCATAATACGGTTGATATATAACTTCCGAATATTGATGTAACCATAAATATTAATGCTAGAATTAACATAGATAATATACAAGCTAAAAATCGTGTAGATATTATTTTAATTATTGGATTTATTCCCATCATTTCCATAGCAGTTAATTGATCTGTGTTTTTCATTAAACATATTTCAGCTGTTAAAGAAGCACCAGTTCTGCCAGCAAATAATAAAGCATTAACAACCGGACCTAATTCACGTATTATTGTTAAAGCAGTCATTTGTCCTATTATTTCTTCTGTACCAAATTTTTTAAGTATATAATATCCCTGCAAACCAACAACCATACCTATAAATATTCCTGATATAAGAATTAAACCTAATGATAAAAAACCTATAAAATACATATTTCTTAAAAAATTTTTTATATTTTTTTTTAAATTTGTTGTAGCGTATATAGTTTTTTTTAGTAAAATTGTAGCAACCCCTAGATCGCTAATCAGCTTTAATAATTTTTCTCCTATATTAGTTATAATTAAATAAATCTTTTTCATACGTCTCATCATTAAGAGTAATGTTTTTTTCATAGTTTATTGTTTTATTAATAAAATATTGCGTAAATTCATTTTTACTTTTTTCTATTTGCATAGGAGTACCTTCATCTATAATACATTTATCATTTATTATATAAATATAATCAGCTATGCTCATTGTTTCTGCGACATCATGAGACACTACTATTGTTGTAGTTTTTAATGATTTATTAAGTAATTTTATTAATCTCATTAATGTTGCCATAGATATTGGATCTTGACCAGAAAATGGTTCATCATACATAATTATACTTGGATCTAAAGCTATTGTACGAGCTAAGGCAGTTCTTTTGGCCATACCTATTGATAATTCTGATGGCATTAAATTATGAACATTTTTTAATCCAACTGATTGTAATTTCATTAAGACTAAATCTCTAATTAGTTTTTCTGATAAATTTGTATGTTCTCTTATTGGAAAAGCTATATTTTCATATACAGTTAAATCTGAAAATAAAGCTCCGTTTTGGAATAGAATTCCTAAGTCTTTTCTTATTTTATATAAGTCATTATCTGATAATTTAGATATATCATGATTTTTTATTTTTATTTTTCCACTTAAAGGATTTAATTGTTTACCTATTAATTTTAATAATGTTGTTTTTCCACATCCACTTGGTCCCATTAACGCTGTTATTTTATTTTCTTTTATATTTATAGATATATTATTAAATATGGTTTTATTACTGTGCTTAAAAAATAAGTTTTCTATTTCTATTATTGACATAGATATTTGTTTATTATTTTATATTATTGTATTTTTTTAATGGGTGAATGATGGGAATTGAACCCACGACGACCGGAATCACAACCCGGGGCTCTACCGACTGAGCTACATTCACCATGTTTTTTTTTTCGCGCTTGGCAGGAATCGAACCTGCAACCCCCGGCTTAGAAGGCCGGTGCTCTATCCAATTGAGCTACAAGCGCATTTTTCGGGGCAGAGGGATTTGAACCCCCGATCCTCTGCTCCCAAAGCAGATACGTTAGCCAGACTACGCTATGCCCCGTTTGTATTATATAATAATACACATAATAATTTTTAAGGTCAAATTTTTTTTTATGATAACTAAAATTTTTAACGGAAAATACTATTTTACAAAACTATTTAAAAAAATTAACTTTGAGATTTTTTTTTGTAATTTTTTTTTATCTAAAGTACTTTGTTTATCTATTTTTATTATAGGCAATAATTTTTCTACTAATTTATATATTAAAAATAAAATATATTATTGTAATCTATCAGGTATAAAATTTATTATTTTTAAATTTTCTTGTAATGTAAAAATAAGTACACTATTAGTTATTTTAAAAATAATAAATTTAGATATATTAGTAAATGGTATTATTTTTCAATTACCTATAGTGAAAAAATTGAATAAATCTATATTATTTAATTCTATATCTGCTAATAAAGATGTTGATTTATTAAATTCTTTTACTTTCGGTAGTTATTTGCTTGGATATTCTAATTTTATAATTCCTAGTACTGTAAAGTCAGTTTTGTTTTTATTAAAAAAACTTGAAATAAAATGTTTAGGATTAAAATGTGCTATTTTTGGCTTTTCTAATATTATAGGAAAACCATTAAGTTTTGAATTAAATTCTTTAGGTATTACTATTATTATTATTAGCAAATATGATTCTAATTTTCTAAATACTATTAAATCTTGTGATATTATAATTTCTGCTGTTGGTATTACTAATTTTTTAAACACAAGTGATTTATCTGTTGGCTCTTTTTTAGTTGATATAGGCATAAATGAGAGTAATTATAATATTGCTTTTGGTGATTTTTTAATTAATATTAATTCTAATTATGTTAATTTTATTACACCTGTTCCAGGTGGAATAGGACCTTTAACAGTTTATAATATTTTAAGTAATTTAATTAAAATTAGTTTAAATAAAAATTTTATAGATATGATATAATATTTAATTTTAATAAGTTTTTTTATGGCTGGACATAGTAAATGGTCAAACATTAAACATAGAAAACAATCTAATGATTTAAAAAAGAGTAAACTGTTTTCAAAATTAGCAAATGATATAAGAAGTTCCGCTATAACTTCTAATAATGATTTTAATTCTAATTTAAAATTAAAAAAAGCTATAGATAAAGCTTTAGCTAATAATATGAGCAAGGATGTCATAAATAATATAATATCTAATTTAGATCAACATTCAAATATTAAACATATTTACGCTGCTGTAGGTGAAAATAGTAGCTCTATAATAATAGAATGTTTAGATAGTAATAAAAATAGAATAATTGGTGAACTTAGATGTATTTTAAATCAAAATAACGTAAACTTAGTTTCTTTTAAAACAATAGAATATACATATTTTAAGATTAATAAAATATTTTTAATTAATAATTACAACGATAGATTATTATTTTGTTTGTCATATAATATTATTTTAAATATTTATTCTGATTACTTTTTATGTTTAAATAATGATTTTTTAAAGAAGATAATACTTTTATTAAAACATTTGTATATAAAAAATGAATGCTCACAAATTTTTTATCCTAAAAATATTATTATTTTGGATTCTGTGTTATATAACAAGTTTTTAAAAATGATTATAGAATTAAAAAAATTACAATATGTATCCGACGTTTTTTGTAATTTTAAAAAATAAAATATAATATTATAATTTTTAATTGTTACTTATTGCTTTTATTATCATTATTATATAATATTGATAAATAAAGCTTTATTATTATAGAATAAGGGTCGTTAGCTCAGACGGTAGAGCAGTGGACTTTTAATCCATTGGTCGTAGGTTCGATTCCTACACGGCCTATTTTATTTTTTTATTTATAAATTCTTTTATTAAATTTTCCCAATTATTTATTTTAGGTAGATTATTTTTTTTTGTAATATCTTCAAATTCTGTTAATAATTTTATTTGTTTTTCGTTTAAATCTATTGGTGTTTCTATTATTATTTTACAAAATAAATCACCATATAAATTACTTCTTAAATCTTTTATACCTTTATTTTTTATTCTAAAAACTTTATTAGTTTGAGTTTCTTTTGGTATTTTTATTTTTATACTTCCTGTTAAACAAGGAATTTCTATTTCTCCACCTAAAACAGCTGTATTAAATGTTATAGGTACATCACAGTATAAATCTGAATCTTTTCTTGTGAAAATATCATGTTTTTTAATTTTTATTTGTATATATAAATCACCGGCTGTTCCACCGTTTTTTCCTACTTCACCTTCTTCTTGTAACTTTATTTTATCATTATCATTTATTCCAGCAGGAATTTTAGCTGATATTGTTTTTTCAGATTTAACTCTACCCTTACCGTAACAATTAGTACATTGTTCTTTTATATAAGAACCTTGACCATTACATTTATCACATGTTTGTTGTATAGTTAAAAAACCTTTTTGTATTCTAATTTGACCATAACCATTACATTTATTACATTTAATAAAAGAATTTTTATCTTTAGCGCCAGATCCATCGCATTTTTCACAACTTATATGTGTATTTATTTTAAATGTAGCTTGTAATCCATTAGCTGCATCTTCTAAATCTATTTTTAAAATATGTAATAAATCATTTCCTCTTTGTGAATGCGAATTATTTTGTTCGCCAAATATATCACCAAATATATCACCAAATATATCAGTAAAATGTGAAGTTGTATTAGAGTTTGAGTATGATGTATTATTGAATCCTGAATGACCATATTGATCATATACTTGTCTTTTATTTGGGTCAGATAAAATTTCATAAGCTTCACCAACTTTTTTAAAGTCTTCCTCTGCTTTTTTATCGCCTGGATTCCTATCTGGATGATATTTCATCGCCATTTTTTTATAAGCTTTTTTGACTTCCATGTCTGTAGCGGTTCTATCTATACCCAAAACTTTATAATAATCGTCTTTATTCATTAAAAATTTTTAATATTTAATTTATTTTTTGTTATCTTTAACTTCTTCATAATCCGCATCAACAACGTTTTCTTCATGATTTTTTTCTTTTTTGTTATTTGAGTTTGTATTATCGTTATCTGTGTTATTGTCGTTATTATCAGATTGTGAAGTATTTTGATGTAATTCAGTTATAGAGTTATTTAATTCAATTATTTTTTGTTCTATTGCGTCTTTATTATCACTTTGTAATAAATCTTTTAATTCTTTTATTACTTTTTCGATTTTATTTTTATGTTCAACATTTATTTTTTCACCTAGACTTTCTATTGTTTTCTGCGCAGCATGTATTTCACTATCAGCTTTATTTTTAATAGATACTAATTCATCAAATTTTTTATCTATTTCTGCATTAATTTCTGCATCTTTAATCATTTTTTTAATTTCATCATCCGATAATCCACTTGAAGCTTTTATCACCATATTTTGTTCTTTATTTGTTGATAAATTTTTAGCAGATACTTTCAAAATTCCGTTCGAATCTATATCAAAAGCAACTTCTATTTGAGGAATTCCTCGTGGCGCTTGTGGTATGTCAGTTAAATCAAATTGACCTAATAATTTATTAGCAGAAGCTTGCTTTCGTTCACCTTGAAATACCCTTATTGTTACAGCCGGTTGATTATCCGTGGCGGTTGAGAATACTTGTTTTTTACTAGTAGGTATGGTTGTATTTTTATCTATTAATTTAGTCATTACTCCACCCATAGTTTCTAAACCTAATGATAATGGTGTTACATCTAATAATAATACATCTTTTATTTCACCAGATAACACACCGCCTTGTATTGCAGCGCCTATAGCTACAGCTTCGTCAGGATTTATATTTTTCTTTATGTCTTTTTTAAAGAAATTTTTAACAGCTTCTTCTACTTTAGGCATTCTTGTTTGTCCGCCAACTAAAATAATAGTATTTATGTCTGTTATATCTTTTTTTGAATCTTGAATTGCTATTCTACATGGCTCTAAAGTTTGTTCTATTAGATGTTCAACTAATGATTCTAATTTTGCTCTTGTTAGTTCTATATTTAAATGTTTTGGGCCACTTGAATCTGCTGTTATGTAAGGTAAGTTTATTTCTGCTATATCTTTAGATGATAATTCAATTTTAGCTTTTTCTGATGCTTCTTTTAATCTTTGAAGTGCAATAGAATCATTTTTTAAATCTATACCAGTGTTTGATTTAAATTCTTTAATTAAATAATCTATAATGCATGTATCGAAATCTTCTCCACCTAAAAAGGTATTTCCATTTGTTGATAATACCTCAAATTGTTGATCACCTTCTATGTCAGATATTTCTATTATTGAAATATCAAAAGTTCCGCCACCTAAATCATATACAGCTATTATTGAATCACCTTTTTTCTTATCTAATCCATATGCTAAAGCGGCTGCAGTTGGTTCGTTTATTATTCTCTTTACGTCTAGTCCAGCTATTTTTCCAGCATCTTTTGTAGCTTGTCTTTGTGAATCATTAAAATAAGCTGGAACTGTTACAACTGCTGAAGATACTTTTTTGCCTAAATAATCTTCTGCTGTTTTTTTCATCTTAATTAAAATTTCTGCTGAAATTTCTTGTGGAGAAATATTTTTACTTCCAATTTTTACCCATGCATCACCATTTGTTGATTCAATAATATCGTATGGAACTGTAGTTTTATTTTTTTGAACTATTGAATCATTATATTTTCTTCCTATTAATCTTTTAATAGCAAATAATGTGTTTTTAGGGTTTGATATTCTTTGGTTTTTAGCTACTTGACCAACTAATTTTTTATCATTTTTTACATAAGCTACTATTGATGGGGTTGTTCTAGCACCTTCATTATTTTCTATAACTTTAGGTTGCCCGTTTTCAAGAATAGCAACACAAGAATTCGTTGTACCTAGATCTATACCTATTGTTATTTCTTTTGACATTTTTTTTTCCTTTTAATATTTTCTTTTTATTACTGAAACTTTTGCATATCTTAATACTCTATCATTTAGAATATACCCATTTTGTAAAACAGTTTTAATTATGTCATCATCTTCTGTATTATCTTTATATTCTACTGAAACAACTTCATGTTTAGAACTATCTAATTTTTCATTTATATCTATTAACATTTTCTTTAAATGATATTTATCTAAAATATTTAATAACATTTTATATATTAATATTATTCCATCCGTATTTATTAATTTGTCTTCGCCACTTGTTTTCAAACATAACTCAAAACTATCTAGTAATGGTATAAAATCAAATAATATTTCTTGTAAAGCAAAATTAGATATATTTAATATTTCTTTATCTGTTCTTTTTTTAAAATTTTCTATTTCTGCTTTACATCTTAAATAAGATTCCCAATTATTTTTTGCTTCTATATTTAATTTTTCTTTTTCTAGAATTAATGATTCTATTTTTTCATTTAATTCTTGATCTGTATTATTTAATTTATTTTCTTCCATATTTAAAATAATTTTTGAAATTTGTATTAATGGTGGGGATTAAATTTTTCTATTCAAGTATTGAAAGTTTTTTTTTTAATTTATTATTTTTTATTTATTAAGATAGGTTTAGAATTATTTTTTATTACTTCGTCATTTATTATTACTTTTTTAATATTTTTTTTAATAAGTGGTAAACTATACATAGTATCTAAAAGTATTTCTTCTAATATTGATCTTAAACCTCTAGCGCCAGTATTTCTATTTTTTGATTTATTAGCTATTTCTTTTAAAGAATTATTATCAAATTCTAGTTCTACATTTTCTAAATTAAATAATTTAATATATTGTTTTATTAAAGCATTTTTTGGTTTTATTAAAATGTCAATTAAAGCATTTTCATCTAAATTTTTTAATATACTTATAATAGGCAATCTACCAACAAATTCTGGAATTAATCCATATTTAATTAAGTCTTCTGGTTCTACGTATTTTAAAATTTCTGATTCTATATTTTCATCTTTTAAATTAGCTGAAAAACCTATTCCACTTTTATTTAATCTTTGTGAAATTATTTTATCTAATCCTATAAATGTACCGCCGCAAATAAATAGTATTTCAGTTGTATCAACTTGAAGTAGTTCCTGCTGCGGGTGTTTTCTTCCGCCTTGTGGTGGTACTGATGCTATAGTGCCTTCTATAAGTTTTAATAAAGCTTGTTGTACACCTTCGCCGGAAACGTCTCTAGTTATAGACGGGCTTTCACTTTTTCTACAAATTTTATCTATTTCATCAATATATACAATGCCTTTCTGGGTTTTTTCTATATTATAATCACTGTTTTGCAAAAGTTTCTGTATTATATTTTCTACATCTTCTCCAACATAACCTGCTTCAGTTAATGTTGTAGCGTCAGCTATAGCAAAAGGCACTTTTAATACTTTAGCTAAAGTTTCAGCTAATAAAGTTTTTCCACTGCCAGAAGGTCCTATTAATAATACATTACTTTTACTTATTTTGGGTTCTGAATTTTTTAAAGAGTTTTTTAATCTTTTGTAATGATTGTATACAGCTACAGATAATATTTTTTTAGCATCATCTTGTTGAATAATATATTGATTTAATATCTCATTTATTTCTATAGGCGTTGGTAATTTTATATTTTCTATGTTATCTGATTTTTTATTTTCATTATTATAAGCTAAAATATCATTACATAATTCTATACATTCATCACATATAAATACATTTGGTCCTGATATTAATTTTTTTATTTCTAGTTGAGTTTTATCACAAAAAGAGCATTTTAATACAGCTTTTTTACTATTTTTAGCGTTCATTTTATTTACCTAATTTCTGTTATATATTATTTTATCTATTAACCCATAGCTTAAAGCACTTTCTGCAGACATAAAATAATCTCTTTCTGTATCTTTTTCTATATCTAAAATATTTTTTCCTGTATTTTCTGATAAAATTTTATTTAAAATTGTTCTTATTTTTATTATTTCTTCAGCATGTATTTTTATATCAGAAGCTTGGCCTGAGTAAGAACCTAGTGGCTGGTGTATCATTATTCTAGAATTTGGCAAAGCATATCGCTTATTTTTATTTCCAGCAGATAAAAGTAATGCTGCCATGCTACAAGCTTGTCCTATAGCTATTGTACTTATTTCTGGTTTTATAAATTTCATTGTATCATATATAGATAATCCAGCTATAACAGATCCACCAGGTGAATTTATATATATTGCTATATCTTTATTGTGATCTTCTGATTCTAAAAAAAGTAATTGTGATATTATTAAACTTGAAAGCTCGTCATTTATTTCACCCACTATAAAAATTATTCTTTCTTTTAATAATCTAGAAAAAATATCATACGCTCTTTCTCCTCTTCCAGTTTGTTCCACTACAATTGGTACTAAATTAATATTTGTATGCATACTCTAATTCCAATTTTTTAAAATCTTTATATGTTATTTTTTTGTTTATTATATTTATTTTTTTACTTAATATATTTAATATTTTTTCTTCTAAAATAGAATTTTCAATTTTTTTATAAATAATATCTTTATTAATTTTTGTATTTTTATAAGCTGTGTCTATGATGTATTGTATTTCTTCTTTTAAAACAACTATATTAAATTTTGATTTAATTTCATTTATTATGAGTTCTAATTTTATATTTTTTTCTATATCTGAAATTGATACATTTATTTTTTTCTTTTCATAATCATTTAAAGCATCTTTAATTAAAGATTTAGGTATATCAAATTTATTATTGTTTAATAATTTTTCTAATATAAATATACGTAATAATTTTTTTGTAATATTTATATTATTATACTCTAATTTACTTTTTATATTAAAATATAGATCATCTTTAATATCTAATTTATTTTTTAAATCATAATCAGTGTTTATTTTTTTACTTCGCATAACTTTTTTAATATTGATTTTTATAGTATCAATGTTTTTCAAAACATTATTAAATATTTTTTCATTTTTTAAATTTACATTCATGCTCATATTTTTACTTAATTTTGTTATTTTATTTACAAAATTTTCAAAAAGAATTGCATCTATATTTAAAAAGACTATATAATCTTCTAATATTTTCTTTTCTTGATCATGTTCTAAAGAGAAAATGTCTATAGTTATTAAGTCATCTAATATTATTCTTAGATTTGTTTCTTCCCACACGCCATGAATTAATTTTAATTTTTCTATTTCTTGAATAACATCATTATCTGTGATTTCTGGAGTGTATTCTATTACCTCTATATTATCTATATTTAAATTAATATCAGGTAATACTTCAAAATTTATTGTTATTATTTTATCTTCATTTGATTTAGATATTTGAAAAACAGGTAAACTTATTATTTTAAAATTGTTTTTATTTACTGTATCTATAAAAATTTTATTTATTAAATCTTTTAGAGAATCGTTATTTATTTTATTTCCAAACTTATTTATCAATATGTCTTTAGTTAAATGACCTTTTCTAAACCCTTTAAGTGTAATAGATTTTAATAAGCCAGATATTTTGTTAGTTTTTTCTTTTTCTATTTCGTCATTAGATAAAGTTATTATTATTTCTTTTTCTAAAGTTGATTTTTCTTTTATTTCAATGTTCATATTATAAATATCCTAAATACGAAAGGAGAGACTCGAACTCTCACAGGATATTCCTACTGGAATCTAAACCCAGCGCGTCTACCAATTCCGCCACTCTCGCTAATAATATTTAAAAAAGTTGAGCCGTGTAGGACTCGAACCTACAGTCAGCTGATTAAGAGTCAGCAGCTTTACCAATTAAGCTAACGGCTCATTATTCAAAAATATTTAAACTTATTTTACCATCAGTATCAATATTAGATATTATAACATCTATAATATCATCTTCTTTGATTTCCCATTTTGGGTTAGTAGTTTTATATTTATTTATTTTACTTATATGTAGTAATCCATCTGTTTTATTCATTATATTTATAAAAGCACCAAATTGTATTATTCTAGTTACTTTTCCCTTAAAAATTGTTCCAATTTTTATTTCTTTTATTAAGTTTTTTATTTCATTAATTACAAGATCTATATTATCTTGAGAATTAGCTGACACACGTATTATTCCTTCATTAGAAACATTTATTTCACATTCATATTTTTCTGTTAATTCTTTAATTGTAGAACCATTTTTACCTATAACATCTTTTATTTTATTTTTATTTATATGTAATACTTTTATTTTTGGAGCAAAATCAGATAGTTTTTCTTTGGTTTTATGAATTTTATCATTCATTATGCTAATTAATTTATAATTAGCTATTTTTGCTTCATAAATTATATTTTTTATTAAATCTATTTTTAACCCAGGTATTTTTAAATCCATTTGTAACGCTGTAATTCCGTTGATTGTACTTGTCAATTTAAAATCCATATCACCAAAGAAATCTTCTTCGCTAGAAATATCTGTTAATATAATATCAATGTCGTTTTCTTTTATAAGTCCCATTGCTATTCCAGCTACATGATTTTTAATTGGTACACCAGCATCCATTAGCGCTAAGCTACTGCTACAAACCGTAGCCATTGAACTTGACCCATTTGATTCTGTTATTTCTGATACTACTCTAATTACATAAGGAAATTCATCATAAAGAGGTATTATATAATTTAAGGAATTTCTAGCTAAATTACCATGTCCTATTTCTCTTCGTTTTATTATATTTATGTTACCTATTTCATTAACGGCGTATGGAGGAAAATTATAATGCAATATAAAATTATTTTTATAACAGGAAAAAAATGGGCAATCTATTAACTGAAGATCTTTATGTGTACCTAAAGTTACTGTTGCTATAGATTGCGTTTCACCACGTGTAAAGATAGATGATCCATGAGTATATTTTAATATATTCGTTTCTAAACTTATTGATCTTATTTCGTTTAATTTTCTTGCATCTAATCTTTCTTTTGTATCTAATATTTTTTTTCTAATTATTTTTTTTTCTAGAGCATTTAAAAAATTTATTATTGTATTTTTTTTGTATATTTCGTTTTTTTCTTCTAAAATACTATTTAATATTTTATTTTTTATATCCCTTACTTTGTTTTTATCATAATTTATATGATATAAGTTATAAAATGTTTCTTCATATTTATTAAATAACAAATCATATGTTTCGTTATTATTTATTGGTAATGGAATTTTATTATTTTTTATTATTTTCTTTTTTAATTCATTTATAAGGGATATTGTATTATTAAATTCTTTCAAACCTATTTCAAAGCATTCTAACAAAGTGTTATCACTTATTTCATTAAAACTACCTTCTATCATAGTTATCTTATCTTCTGTGCCAGATAATACTAATTCTACTAAAGATTGTCTCATTTCACTAGATGTTGGATTTAATAAAATAGAATTGTTACATAGCCCTATTCTAAGAGCTGATATTGGTATAAAAGGTAGATCAGACAAAGCTAATGCTATAGACACACCATTTATAGCTAAAATATCTGGATTTATTTCTTTATTTATAGACAAAACTGTTACTGTTATTTGTATTTCTAATGTTAAATCTTTTGGGAACATCGACCTTATAGATCTATCTATTAAACGTGCTATCAATATTTCTCTTTCGCTTGGCTTTCCTTCTCTTTTAAAATAATTAAAAGGTATTTTTCCATTGGCATAAAATCTTTCAAAATATTCTACTTTTAAAGGTAAAAAATCGCAATCTTCTGTTTGTGAGTAAACTATGGTTATTAATAAAGTCGTACCTTCAACATCTAAAAATACTGAAGATGCTGTGTTTCTTGCTACTTTTCCTATTTCTATATTTAGATTATAATTATATATTTTTATATCTGTTTTAATGTACAATTTTTTTTCCTTTTCTTACTTTCTAATATTTAAATATTTTGTGATATAATAATACTTGTCTTTATCTTTTATTTTTAAATATTTTAATAAACTTTTTCTTAAATTGACTTTTTTTATTAATCCAACTTTTGAATGATTATCTTTTTTAAATTTTTTTAAGTGATTAGTTAATAAATCTATATCAAAAGATAATATTGATATTTGTACAATGCTTGATCCGCAATCTTTTGCATGTTTTTTTAAATTATTTACTAATTCATTTTTATTTTTACCTGAGTCTGAAGCCATGATATTCCTTTATTATATTAATAAAATATAATTTTTTTATCTAAAATTATAACTATTTAACTTTTGACTGTCTATATTTAAAGTGTTATTATTTTAAATTAATTTGATGTTTTAAAAATAAATTGAAAAGTATAAGATTTTTTTTAGTTTTTTTGTTATTTGCTTTGTTTGCAAGTATATTTTCACTTCAAAAATATTGTTTAAATTACGCAGAACCATTATTTTTAATAGGATTTAGAATGACATTATCTGGAATGATATTAATTTTTGCGTATTTTTTGTATTTCGATATTAAAATTAACAAGCAAGATATATATTTATTTATATTATTATCGTTATTTAATATTTATTTTACTAATATTTTTGAAATTTTAGGGTTAAGAAGTATGTCATCATCTAAAGCTTGTTTAATATATAGCTTATCACCATTTCTAACTGCTTTTATCGCGCCAATCTTTATAAATGAAATTATTAATATTAAAAAGTTATTTGGAATAGTCATTGGTTTTATAGGATTAATACCAATGATTTACATAAAATCTTTAGATGAGTTAAATATTAAAAATATATGGGTATTTTCAATATCTGAGCTATTTTTATTATTAGCTGTATTTTTTAGTGTAATAGGGTGGATAATTCTTAAAAAAATACAAATAAAAGGTTATTCTTTTTTTATAGCGAATGGATTTAGTATGTTTTTTGGTGGAATTTTTATTTTAATGACTTCATTTTTTACAAATGAAAATTGGAATCCAATACCAGTTAATGATACATTTAATTTTTTAAGTTTTACTATTCTAACAGCTATTATTTCTAATATAATTTGTTATAACTTATTTGGGTATCTTCTAAAGTATTTTTCAGCAACTTTTATGACTTTTTCAGGATTAATGACACCCTTTTTTGCAGCTTTTTTTGGGCATTTTTTTTTAAACGAAAATATAACATGGCATTTTTTTTTATCTGTTATTATTTTTTTTATAGGATTATTAATTTTTTATGTGGAAGAAGGTTACTAATTATTAAAATATTCTAATAAAAAATCTATTAGTATAAATGTGTTTAAATTTTTATTAAATAAAAATATTTTTTCATATTTTTTTAATAAAATTATTATATCTATAATGTTTTTGTCAGCTATTTTATATGTTATTTTTTTATTCATTAATATTTTATATTTTTTTGAATTATTATTTTTTAAATAAATCTTTAAAAAAAAAATTAATGAATGTATAATAATTTTTTTATCTAAATTAATAATGTTAGTATATAATTTATAATTATTAATATGCATTAAACTATTATACATTATTTTTATAATAGTTATAGATATCTTACTTTTATCTTTTTTAACATTTAATGTTAAATTATTATTTTTAATTTCTAATTCATTTTCTTTTAATAACAAAAATATATATATAGGTTTGTCTTTTATATTATTTTCTATAAAATTAATAATATTTGAGCTTTTAATATTAAAATGAAATAAAATTACCTTAATTTTAGAAAAAATTGGTTTTGTGTTTAAAAAAACTTTTATTTTATCTGAACTTTCATTTATATTTTTGATTTCATAAAAATCATAATTTTTATTTTTTTTAAAGTTTACGCATGACTCACAATATTTACAAATAAAATTTTTTTTTTGAACGCACATTAACCATATTATTATATTTTTAATTTCAGTTATATTATGATTATTTGTGTTATTAAAATGTATGAAATTGGGGAGTAATTTTTTATTAAAACGTTTTTTTATGATATTAAAGAAGTTTATCATTATTGTCTAAATTATCATAAAGTAACTCTAATTTATAATAATCTCGCATGTCTTTTGACATGATGTTTATTATTATATCATTTACTTCTATCAATACCCAATTTGTATTAATTCCTGATTTAATATATTCTACATCTTTAATTTTTTTTTTTAAAAAAAAAATTAAATTCCTTGCAATACTGTTAATATGAACATATGATGTACCTGTTGAAATTATTATTTTTTTTTTTTCTATAACAATTACATCTAATGCTTTACCTTTTTGTAATATATTTAAGATCAAGTTTATCAAAATTATTTTCCTTAATTTTCTTTTTAAAAAAAAAATTAATTATAAAATTTAATAATATTATTTCTGAAATAAATAAATTATTAAATTTTATATTTATATCTAATATTATTAATAAATATAATATTATTGTTTTATTTTTTTTAAAAAGTCTATAATTTTTTAAAAGATTGTTATAATCTATAGATTTTTTATATGTATATAAACTAATTTCGTATTTTTTTTTATATAAATTTAATAAAAAATCTGTATCATTATTTTTAATTTTATTATTTAAAATCATATCTAATAGTGATATTTTTTTTTTAATATTTAAATTAGATTGCATTACTAAATATTCAAAATCATTTTTAAAAAAAAAAATTAAATAATTATGAATGTTATGATTTAAATAATAAAATTTATGTAAAAAAAATTGTTTTAAACATAGAAAAAAAACTATGTTATTCAATTCATTAAACTTTATTATTAAAATTATCTCTTTTATATTTGAAATTTTTTTTTTATTTAAAAATTCATTTTTGTCTGTTTTTAAAAAAAAAATAAGCACATTTTTATTTAAATATAAATTTTTTATTAAAATTTTATACAAAAAATCTTGTGAAATATTTTTGAAAATTAATATTGAATTATTATATTTATAACAATCCAAATCATTTGTTTTTTCCAAATCTATAAAAAAACTTTTTATTTTGTAAAAACTTTTTATTATATCTAATATTATATAACTTCTTACGGAATCATCTAATAAAATAAATATTTTTTTTTTTTTATTTAAAAAAAAATATATTTCAAAATCATTTATTATCATTTTGTTAATAAATTGACAAGTTTTTCTTCTTTGTAAAAAAAATTTTCTATTTTTTTATCTTTTAATAAAAACATTATATCTGTATCTTTTTTTATTATATAAAATATTTCATCTTTGCTAATATTTTTTTTAAAAGTCATATCCTTTTTAAATTTACCATTTATATAAACAGCTATATTAATTATTGGACTTTCATAATTATTAATATTAATAATTTTTGGAAAAGACTCATTAATTATAGCAATATCTTTCTTAAAATGATTTTCCCATATAAAATGAGTTATATGAGGTGAAAACGGTGATAATAATATAATAATAGATTCTAGAATTTTTTTATAAATATATTTATTTGTGTCATCATTTAAGTCTATTTTTTTTATTAAATTAACTAAAGTCATAAGTATTGCAATAATTATATTAAAATTCATTTTTTCTTCAACTATTGATCTTATTTTAATTATATTATCGTTATAAATTTTTATTAATGATATTTGCTCGTTATTAAACATTTTTTCATTTATATCATAAGTTTTTAGATCTATTTTTTTTGATAAAGACCATATTCTATCTAAAAATTTCTTACATCCATTTATTCCATTATCATTCCACTCAAAAGATTGTTCTGGTGGAGCTACAAACATAATAAATAATCTTAATGTATCAGCTCCATATTTCTTAATTATCTGTGCTTGATCTATTATATTTCCTTTAGATTTTGACATTTTAGATCCATGCATTAGTATCATACCTTGTGTTAATAAATTAGTAAATGGTTCGTCAGATGTTAAAATATTAAAATCTTTCATAACTTTGTAAAAAAACCTTGCGTATATTAAATGTAAATTTGCGTGTTCTATACCACCTATATATTGATCTACAGGCAACCATTTATTTAATGATTTACTGTTTAAATTATTTTTACAAATATATTTAGTATAATACCATGATGATTCAAAAAATGTGTCAAAAGTATCAGTTTCTCTATTAGCGTTAGAGCTACAGTTTGGACATAATGTATTTATAAATCGTTTATTTTTTGCCAAACATATATTTTGGTAAGATTTTTGCTTTATTTTAGGTAATTTAATAGGAAGATTATTTAATTTTTCTGGTATAATTCCACATTTCTTGCAATTAATTATAGGAATAGGAACTCCCCAATATCGTTGACGTGATATACACCAATCTTTCAAATTATAATCATTATTTATTTCTAAATGCTTTATTTTTTTTAATAGCTTAAAAAATAAAATATTTTTATTCTTATCATTTAAATTTTTTGAGATATAATTTACCGTATCAGAATTATTTTGTTTTTTTATTATTATTTTTATTTGACTATTAATTAATATTAATACGTCATTAATATTTAGATGCAAATTATTTTTTATGTTAAAATGTTTAATACATTCATTAATATCATCATTTATAAATAAAATAATTTTATCATTATTAAGTTTATTATATAAATAAATGTATTCATTTTTTATTAAATTTATTTTATTATCGCTAGTTATAGAATCTAAATTTTCTTTAGATATTTGAAAAAATAATACATTATTCAATTTATCAAGCTGCTCAAAAAATATTTTTATAAAAAAATCTTCAATCTCAGTGTTAAATTTTACATTATATCCAATTTTTTTATTTATCCAGTTTTTTTGCATGTCTTTAACTTTTTGTGGCCAATTTTTTAGTTTTGTAATATCGTCAAACAATAAATCTGCGTATTTAGTTATCTTTATATACCATTGAGGTATTTTTTTTCTTTCAACTAAAGCATTAGATCTCCATCCCTTCCCATCAATAACTTGTTCATTTGCTAAGACTGTTTTATCTATTGGATCCCAATTAATGAATGTATTTTTTTTATATACCAAATTTGCATTAAAAAGTTTAATAAAAAACATTTGCTCCCACTTATAATAACTGTAATGCGATGTATTTACTTCTCTATTCCAATCAAAGCCAAAACCAAGTTCCTTTAATTGATCTCTCATATCTTTGATATTATTTTTTGTCCATGTTTCTGGGGAAACATTATTATCTCTAGCAGCATTTTCTGCTGGTATCCCAAAAGCATCCCAGCCAATAGGATTAAAAACAAAATACCCACACAATTTTTTATAACGCGCTATTACATCACATATTGTATAGTTCCTTATATGCCCCATATGTAATTTTCCACTTGGGTAAGGAAACATTGATAAACAGTAATATTTATTTTTTTTATTTATTTTTTTTAAATTAAATGATGCATTTTTTAACCAATAATCTTGAGCTATTTTTTCTATGTCATTATGTATATATTCTTCTGTCATATACTTTAATATTTGTTCTATAATTTTTTTCATTATAACATTTATTGAATATATATTAATATATATTATTATTTTTATAACTAATATTTTAATAATTATGAAAAATAAAAAAAAACATGCACTGTCTTTTTCAGGTGGAATAGATTCATCATTTTCTGCTTTTATTTTTAAAAAAAATAATTTTTATATGGAAGTTATTTTTATGAAAAATTGGGAAAATTTAGAAGAAAAAAATTGTTACTTTAAGAATGATTTAATATATATTAAAAATTTCTGTAAAATTTTTAAAATTAAATTACATATATTAGATTATTCTAAAATATATTGGAATGTAATATTTTTGAATTTTTTAAAAAATTTAAAAAATGGATTAACTCCGAACCCAGATATTTATTGTAATAGAAAAATAAAATTTAGAATTCTTTTTTATTATCTTTTTTATGTTTTAAAATTTGATTTTTTATTAACAGGGCATTATTCAGGTATACTAAAGTATAGAAAAAAAATTAATTTCCTTATAAGTTTAGATAATAATAAAAATCAAACCTATTTTATTTTTAATGTAGAAAAAAAAATAAAATATAAAATTATTTTTCCTATATTTAATTATTTAAAATCTTCTTTAAAAATTTTAATATACTACTTTAATTTTTTAAATTTTAATAAAAAATCTAGCACAGGAATTTGTTTTATAGGACAAAAAAATTTTAAAGAATTTATAAATAAATATATTAAAAATTTTAAAGGTTTAATTTTAAATAAAGACAATAAAATTTTAACAAATCATAATGGAATATTTTTTTATACATTAGGAGAAAAGATTAAATTTTATAATGGAATGAATAAATATTATGTATTTAAAAAAAATGTTAACGAAAATTTATTATATGTAACTGATAATAAAAATAATTTATTTATACATCATGTTTTAATAAAGAATTTAAATTTTAACATAAATAAAAAAAAAATTATTTTATCTGCTAAGATTCGTCATTCTGTTGAATTTATTAAATCGTATTTATATTGGAATGAAAATTATAAAAAATACGCTGTATTCTTCAAAGTTAAACAAAAAATTATGAGCCCTGGCCAATATATAGTTTTTTATAAAAAAAATATATCATTAGGTGGAGGAGAAATATTTAAACTAATAAAATAAATAAAATTAATTTAAAATTTTTAAAAAAAAAATCTTTTTCAAGAACTTATAATATATTTTACACATCCATATTCCTAAAAAACCAATTAAAAAATCATTATATTTAAGTAAAAAATGATCTTTATTATTGATGCTTAATAAATGATTTTTAGCTGTAAGTTCATTTATCTTTATTTTTAATGATTTTACTTTATTAATGTTATTATTAATTTTAATTCTTTTAAGGAAATAAAAGTTCGTATCTTCTTTTTTAATTTTTTTTAAATAAAGGTTTTTATAATCATAATAAAACACATAATCATTTATTTTTACACAATTATGTTTTTTATTATTATAAATTAATTTATTTAATTCACTAAAATGTTTATATGATAATGGTTTAATGTTATTCTTTTTAAGAAAAAAATTAATAATCTCGCTTTTTAGATTAAATGGTAAATTATTTATTAAAATTAAACTTAAGTAATTATATGTTTTTTTATATTTAGAAAATAAAAAATTATATCTATATTTAGTATATAAATCTATATTTTTTATTAAGCCAATATAACGTAAGATGGGTATTTCAAAATTATTCCATTCTTTTTTAATGTCTTTAAATAAGCCAAACCTTAAAAAATTTCTATTAAATTTTAAATCAAAGTTTGTGAAATCTGTTATGTAATTTATTTTTTTTTCATAAGCATATTCGAGTATTTGTTCTTTACTTAAAAAAAGTAGTGGACGGATTATAGAAAGATTTTTATAAAATAAGCGTTCTTTAATACTTAAAATACCTTTTGTACCACATCCTCTTAAAAGATTTAAAAAAAAAGTTTCTATTATATCCGAAGAGTTATGAGCTAATAAAAATGTAGTAGATTTATAAAGTTGATTAATAAAAATTTTATATCTAATTATTCTAAATTCCTGTTCTAAATTTTTTTTTTTCATAGTGCTATTTATATAAAAAGTAGTTAAAGGTATTTTATAATTATAACACTCGTTTTTACAAAAAAAATCCCAGAATTTTGAATTAATATTATGCATATAATTTATATTTATAGCTCTAATATTAGTTTTTTTTGTTTTTAAAACATTAAAGCATAGATTTAATAACACACTAGAATCTACACCTCCGCTATAACCAACATATATATTATTAGTTATTTTAAGTTTCACGCATTGGTCATAAAATTGTTTTAACATAAAAGTCTGTGTACAATTATAATTTAATTTTGTATTATATTAAATAATAAGTATTTTACTAAATAAATCATGATAATTTTAATAGATAATAATTTTATTTTTTTGAAAAAGACGGTCACTTCTTTAATTAATGATGAAAAGAGAATTTTTAAAAAAACGTATAGTAATTTTATATCAATAAATATAAACGGAAAAATTAAAAATTTTGATATTAATTTTAATATTAATTCAACAATTTTTCTTGTTAAAATAAATGAAGATAAAGCTTTAAGCATAATACGACATTCATGTGCTCATTTATTGGCTCAAGCACTTATTAATATTTATAAAGATATAAAATTATCAGTTGGTCCTGTTATAAAGAATGGATTTTATTATGATTTTTTTTCAAATATTAAGTTATCATTTAATGAATTAAAGAAAATTGAAAAAGAAATGCTTTTATTAGCTAAAAGAGAAATTCAAATTAAAAAAAGAATTGTAGATAAAAAAGAAGCTATTAATTTATTTAAAAATAATAAATATAAAACAGACATTATTAAAAATATAGATGAAAATGATTTAATTTCAATATATACACAAGAGAATTTTATAGATTTATGTAAAGGCCCTCATTTACCAAGTACTTTTTTTTTAAAATTCTTTAAATTAATTAAAATATCTGGTGCTTACTGGAAGAATGATAATAAAAATGAAATGTTATATAGAATATATGGTACAGCATGGTCGTCAAAAAAAAGCTTGTCTAAATATATAAATAAGGTAAATAATTTAAAAGAGTGTGATCATAGAATTCTAGGAAAAAGATTAAATTTATTTGATTTTTATAGACATTCGCCAGGAGTTGTTTTTTGGAATAAAAATGGTTGGAGTATATTTATATATATAAAGAATTTTATTAAAAATATTTTAAAAAAATTTAATTATTTAGAAGTTAATACGCCTGTTATTACTGGGATATCATTATTTAAAAAATCAGGGCATATTGAAAAATTTATTGATAACATGTTTATATGTAGCATTAAAAATAACTTAAATGTTTTAAAGCCAATGAATTGTCCATGTCATATAGAAGTATTTAATAATTTTTATAAAAAAAGCTATAAAAACCTTCCTTTTAGAATATCTGAATTTGGCTCTTGTTTTAGAAATGAATTATCTGGATCATTACATGGGTTAATGAGATTAAAAAATTTTACACAAGATGACGGTCATATATTTTGTTCTAATTATCACTTAGAAAATGAAATTATTAATTTTATACACTTATTAAAAAATGTTTATTATAAGTTTGGGTTTAATATATTTAAATTAGTTTTATCAAAAAAACCTTTAAATATAAATGATAATTTAGATATTTGGAATAAAGCTGAAAAAATTTTAGAAAATGTAATAAGAAAAATGAAAATAAATTACACTATTTCAAATGACGGTGCCTTTTATGGACCCAAATTAGAATGTTCTTTAAGAGATAATTTCAATCGTATATGGCAGTGCGGGACTATACAAGTAGATTTTTTTACAGCTAAAAAGTTAAATGCAAAATATGTAGATCATAATGGTTTTTTAAGAACACCTATAATTCTTCATAGAGCTATTTTAGGTTCAATTGAAAGGTTTATAGGAATTTTAATAGAAAATGGAGCTGGGTATTTACCATTATGCTTAGCGCCTGTGCAATTCAGTTTAATATATATTAGTAATAAATATTTATTTTATGCAAAAAATATTTATAATATAATAAAAAATAAATATAATGTTAAAATATATTTTGGTAATGATAGATTAGAATATAAAATTAAACAATGCATTTTGAATAAAATACCATATATTATAATAGTTGGAAGTAAAGAATATAATAATAAAACAATAACTTTAAGAAATAATAAGCTTAATGTATTGACAGTTATTTCATTAGCAGATTTTTTCAGTAAATTTAATTTTAAAGGAGACTAATATTAGAAACAAAATAAACACAGAAATAAAATCGCCTCAATTGCGATTGATAGATGAAAATGGGAAGCAAATTGGTATTGTTTCTTTATCAGAAGCTTTGAAAATGGCGTTAGAAGCTAATTTGGACTTAGTTGAAATACAACCTAAACTGAATCCACCTGTAGCAAAAATAATGAATTATGGGAAATTTCAATTTTCAATAAGTAAAAAAAAATCTTTAGCTAAAAAAAAGCAGAAAGAGATAAAGGTTAAAGAAGTCAAATTTAGGCCAAATACAGGCAATAATGATTATGTAATAAAATTAAAAAATATTAAAAATTTTTTATTAAATGGTAATAAAATTAAAATAACTGTATGTTTTAAAGGTAGAGAAATAATACATAAAAATTCTGGACTTGATTTAATGAAAAAAATATGTATTGATTTGCAAGATTTTTGTAAAATAGAATCAGATCCAAAATTTGAAGGTAAGAATATAATAACAATTGTTAGCGCAATAGCTAAAAATAAAAAAATATAGGTATTTATGAAAATAAAAACGCACAAAAGCGCGTATAAGCGCTTTAAAAAAACAAAAAGCGGTAACTTTAAACATAAGCAATCTTTTTTAAGACATATTTTAACTAAAAAAACTTCTAAAAGAAAAAGGCAATTAAGGCATCTAAAATGTGTAGATGTTTCACACAAAAAAGTTTTAAATAAATCATTATTATATATATAAGGAAAAAAATGAGCAGAGTTAAAAGAGGTGTAATAGCCAGAAAAAAACATAAAAAAGTTCTAAAAAAAGCTAAAGGATATTATGGAGCACGCAGTAAGGTTTTTAGAGTTGCTAAACAAGCTGTTATAAAAGCAAACCAGTATTCATACAGAGATAGAAAATGTAAAAAAAGGTTAATGCGTCAAAATTGGATATTAAAAATAAATGCAGCAACACGAAACTTTAATTTATCTTATAGTAAATTCATTTTTTTAATGAAAAAAAATAACTTATTTATTAATAGAAAAATATTATCAGAAATTATAGATACAAATTTTGATATTTTTTCAAGTTTGATTAAAAAAATAACTAATTAGTTATATGAAAGATAAAGATATTCATGATATTTTAAACGAATTTAAGAAAGATATAATTTTGGTAGAAAACATTATTGATTTAAATAAAATAAATTCTTTATATCTTGGTAAAAATAGTAAAATAAATAAAATTTTTAGTTATATTAAAAAAAATAATTTAAATGATAGACTTGAATTATTTAAAAAAATTAATTCTATTAAGGAAGATATTTTAAACTTAATTAATGAAAAAAAAAAAGATATAAATTCAAAAGAGTTTAATTTAAATATAGATATAACAATACCTAAACAATACTATAAATGTGGATCCACTCATATAATTAATACTATTATAAATAATATTATGAGTTTTTTTAGCGTTTTTGGATTTAAATCTAAAATTGGGGTAGAAATAGATAATAGTTATAATAATTTTGACGCTTTGAATATGCCCTTAGATCATCCATCTAGACAATTACAAGACACCTTCTATTTAAATGATTTTTTTTTATTAAGAACTCACACTTCAAACATGCAAATTCATTTAATGAAAAGTAAAATACCGCCTATGAGATATTTATCGTGTGGTAAAGTATATAGAAGAGATTATGATTTATCACATACACCTATGTTTCATCAAATAGAAGGTTTTATAATAGAATCAAATGTTTCTTTATCAAATTTAAAATTTATTCTTATAGAATTTCTTAACTTTTTCTTTAATGATTCAGTTATTGCTAAATTTAGATCGTCATATTTTCCATTTACTGAACCATCATTTGAAGTAGATATAAAATGTTTTTATTGCTCAGGAAATGGTTGTTCTATTTGTAAGAATAGCGGTTGGATCGAAATATTAGGGTGTGGATTAATTCATCCAAATGTACTTATAGAATGCAATATTGACCCTAATATTTATAATGGTTTTGCTTTTGGTATAGGAGTTGAAAGGTTAGCTATGATTAAATATAAAATTAATGACATTAAGTTATTTTTTGAAAATAACATTGAGTTTTTAAATCAATTTTAGGTTATGAAAATAAATATAGATACTTTTTATTGTTTATTAGGAAAAAAAGTTGTTATATCTAGTTTAATAGAAAAATTAAATATATTAGGTTTTGAGTCCAATATAATTGACAATTATTTAGATATAAATATACCATATAATAGAAAGAATTGTAATAATTTAGCTGGAATATTAAACTATATAAGTAATTTCGATAAAGAATATTCTATTAATTTTTTAAATAGTAAAACACATGTAACTAAAAATTATAATAAAATAAAAATAATAATTGATGATTTTAATTTTTGTTCAATATATTCATATGCAATAATAGATAATATTAATATTAAAAATAAAATACCACTTTATGTAACTGAAACTTTAAAACTTAATAATATAAATGTGGTTAATAATTTAGTAGATATTATAAATTATATAACCCTTATAACTGGGCAGCCAATGCATTGTTATGATTTTGATACTTTATACAACGATATTCATATTTGTAAAACTTCAGGTGAAAAATATTTTTATTCTATAAATAATTCTAAAATAGGAATAAATGAGGATATTTACGTTGTAAAATCAAAAAATAATATAATATCTATACCAGGTATAATAGGATCAACATATTCTAAAATTTCACAAAAAACTAAAACTATTTTGTTAGAAAGCGCTTTTTTTAATAGTGATATTATAAATAGTATGAGTAAATCACTAAAAATTTTTACAGATTCTTCAATGCGTTTTTCAAATAAAATAGATTTTAACTTTACTTTAAAAGCCTTAGATTATTCTGCTGAATTTATAAAAAATATATTTAATTCTAAAAAAATATTTTATAATTTCAGCTTTAAAAAAAAATATTTGCCTAAACATAGAGAAATTAAATTAAACAAAAAAAAAATATTTAATTTATTAAACAATAATATAGAAAATGAAAAATTTTCATCATGTATTGATAACATTTATTTAAAAAAAAAGTATATAAATGATTTTATAACATTTTATATTCCACATTATAGGGATGATTTAGAAATAAAGGAAAATGTTTTTTCAGAGATAATTAAATTATATGGATACAATAATATTATTTCTAAAAAATTAAACAATATAAGTGTTAATAAAGTTAAAAATATTGACAGTAATATTATTATATCTAATTTTTTAAAGACATTAGGTTTTAATGAAATAATATCTTATAGTTTTGTAGATCATGACATTGAAAAACATTTGTGTGATTCAGAAACTATTATATATATTAAGAATCCAATAACAGAAAAAATGAATGTAATGCGTCAGACCTTGCTGCAAGGATTAATGAAAACTATAGTTTTTAATATAAATAGACAAAATACTAATTTAAATTTATTTGAAATTGGAAATATTTATAATAAATGCAAAGATAAAAATTTTAAAATAGAAACTATATTGTCTATTGTAATAACAGATAAAATTGATATAGATAAATACTTTTTTAAATTAAAAAGTATAATAAAAGAAATGTTAGTTTTTGTATTTAAAATAAACGATTTTGAAATTAGACAAAGTGATAATATATTTTTAAATAATAATATAAATTTAAGTATTTTTTATAAAAATAAAAAAATAGGAATTATAGGTTTAATTAAAAAAAATTTATTAAATATTTTTAATTTAAAACAGGAAGTAGTTTTTTGTTCATTATTTATTGATCGCTTGAATATTAATAAATTATTTTTTTTTAGAGAAATTTCTAAATACCCATATATAATAAGGGATTTGTCTATATTATTGAATAACAATTTAATTTATGAAAAAATAATAAATTTCATAAATAATTTATCAGTTAAATATTTGATAACTGTATCTTTTTTAAACTTTTATTCAATTAATGAAAAAAACAAAAGCTTAACATTAAGATTTAAATTTGGAAGTAAGATAAAAACATTACTTGATGAAGAGATTTCTAGATCTATGAATTTAATTATTGATAAATTAAAATTGGAATTTAATATACAAATAAAAGTTTAAAAATTTTTTAAGTCATGAGAATGAATATTATATGTGTAGAATTTTCTTATAATTTTTGTTCTATAGCTTTAAAGAAAAATAATTTGATTTATTATAAAGAATATATAAATGTAACTCAAACTACCAAAATAATACTTCAATTATTTGATTCAATTTTATTAGAAAACAATTTATCTTATAAAGAACTTGATTTGATAGTGTTTGGTGATTACTCAAGTAATCTTGTAAATTTAAAAGCTTTAGTTTTAATTATTCAAGGTTTAGCTCTTTCTTTAAAAATTCCAATAGTAAAAATTAATTCTTTGTTTACTATATGTTCAGAAATATATTTTTTATATAAAAATGAATTTAGCGTAATAATTATTGAAAATAATAAGAATGAATTAGTTTATTATAAGTGTATTTTTATAAAAAAATACAAAAAATTTTATTTTGAAATTATAAATAATATAGATAATATTAACATTAATGAATTTGTATTTATTTTTAATTGTAATATTAAATTCATTAATTTTTTTAAAGCCAAATACAGATTTATTAAAGTTAAAGAAAATATTTTTCCTAAAGCTATATATCTTATTTTTTTATTTAATTATTTTTTTTTAAATAAAAAAGAATTAAATCATAATAATGTAAAATTAAATTATTTTAAAAATAATTTTTATAAAAAATATAATTATTAATAATTATTAATAATTTTTTATAATTTTAATAAATATAACTTAACAAACAATGAAAAGAATATTAATTAACACAAATGAACTAAATGAAACACGATTAGCTGTTTTAGAAAATAATTTTTTATCTAATTTAGAAATTGAAAATAAAAAATTATCTTCAAAAAAAGGAAACATATATAAAGGTTTTATAACTAAAATTGAACCAAGCTTAGATGCTGTTTTTGTAAATTATGGCGAGAATAAGGAAGGTTTTTTACCATTTAAAGAAATAATAAAAGATTATGCTCAATTTAATAAAGTAAGTAAGAATTCTTTGATTAAAGGAAAAGAAATATTAGTTCAAATAGAAAAAGAAGAAAGAAAAAATAAAAGTGCAGCATTAACTACTTATATAAGTTTAGCTGGATTTTATTTGGTTTTAATGCCTAGTACGCCTAATTTAGAAGGTATATCAAGACATATAGATGGTGAGATGCGAAACAATTTGAAAGAAAAGCTTACAAGTATATATATACCGGATGACATGGGTATAATAGTAAGAACAGCTGGTATAAGTAGAAGCCTAGAAGAATTAAAATGGGAATTAAATGTTTTATTGTCTCAGTATAATTTAATTAAAAATTCTAGTAAAAATTTAAAAGCACCGATTTTAATTCATGAAGAAAGTGATTTAATAGTTAGATCAGTTCGCGATTATTTAAGATCAGATATAAAAGAAATTATAGTTGATAATATAAAAACCTTTAATTATTTATATAAATATTTGGTTAATATAAATTCAGATTTTGTAAGTAAATTAAAACTGTATTGTGAAAGCATTCCATTATTTAGTAAATATAAAGTAGAGCAACAGATAGAATTAGCTTTTAAAAGAGAAATTTTTTTGCCATCAGGTGGATCTATTATAATAGATCATACGGAAGCTTTAGTTTCTATAGATGTAAATTCATCAAAATCTAATAGATGTTTAGATATAAAAGAAACTGCTTTACAAACTAATTTAGAAGCGATAAGTGAAATAGCTAGACAAATGCGTTTAAGGGATTTAGGCGGTCTTATTGTTGTGGATTTAATAGATATGCCAGATAATAATAATCAGAAAATAATAGAAAAAAAAATAAAAGATTTAATTTTGTTTGATAGAGCAAAAATTCAAATAGGAAGGATATCTAAATTTGGTTTGTTAGAAATGTCTAGACAAAGAATAAAAAAGTCATTATCGGAGTTAAATCAAGAAATGTGCGATAAATGTAATGGTGAAGGGAAGATTTATAATATAGAAAATCTTAGCAATAAAATTTTACGAGCATTAGAAGAGGAATCATATAATACTAGTCAAATAAATTTAGAAGTTAATTCTAAACTTATGATTTACTTATTAAATTTAAAAAAGTTAGCGTTGCTAAAAATAGAAAGAATACAAGACATTAAGATAATGATAATATCAAACGATCAGCTTATGTTATCTGATTATAAAATATATAAATTAAGTTATATAAACAAAAACAGATATACAAACACACCAAAAGGAAAGAGATATATGATACCTAAAAATAGAAATGAATTTCATGTATCAAAAGTTATAAAGACTATAATAAGACCTATTAAGTAAATGTCTGGCAGCGACCTACTTTCACGCTTACGCACTATCATCGGCGCAGCATAGTTTAACTTCCGAGTTCGGAATGGTATCGGGTTGGGCCTATGCGCTATAGCCACCAAACAATATGTATGGTCAAAACTCACGGTCAATTAGTACAGGTTTGCTCAACATCTTACAATGCTTACACATCCTGCCTATCAAAGTCGTAATCTTCAACAGACCTTTAGAAGGATTAAATCCTTAGGGAAAACTTATCTTGAGGTTGGCTTCCCGCTTATATGCTTTCAGCAGTTATCCTATCCGTACATAGCTACCCGGCAATGCAATTGGCATCACAACCGGAACACCATAGGTACGTCCACTCTGGTCCTGTCGTACTAAGAGTAGATCCTCTCAATTTTCCAACGCCCACGGCAGATAGGGACCGAACTGTCTCACGACGTTCTAAACCCAGCTCGCGTACCAC
>CAZCGL010000002.1:0-3586 GCA_964498335.1 uncultured Enterobacteriaceae bacterium
AAGTTTTTTTGTGAATGTAAGCCTATAATTTGTATATCATGTTATAATAAATGGTATTATGAAAATAATTATAGTTGTCCGATATGTAAAAAACATGATATAAATCTATTATCTGAAGAAATAAAAAGACAATATAAAAAAACAGTAAAAACATACAAAGAAATAATAAAAGAAAATTGTACTTGTAAAATAGATAATTTATTTATAGGCAATAACTTTGTAATTAAATCACATATGAATAAAAAAAGTATATTACTATACAAACCCATACTATGGATGGAAAATAGTCTAATAGATTTATTAATAGAAACATTTAATAAAGAAACTAAAAATATAAATGTAATAAATGAAATTAAAAAAACACTACATGAAATAAAATCAAGGGATATAATTATTATGACTTATTAATTATTTTTCAATGATTAGTCCAAGTCCTCCATTACATTATGTACTTGTTGTTCTTTTACAACTGCAATTTCTTGTTCTTTGTTAGGTTTTTTCTTTTTTTTATATTGAATAGCAAGAGGTTGATTTGGTGATGTTAATGCTAAATTTTGTTTTTTTTGTTTATCCTGCAATCTTTGAATTTCAATATCCCATTGAGATTTATCAATAACACTTGAATCATTGTAATTTTGAAGCTTTTTTTGTTGACCAGCAGGTAATTTATTATAAAATTCCTGTTCTAATAAATTAGCATAATTGCAAATAATACCTTTATTTTTTTCATAATCACTACTTTGAACACTAGATGTCAACAATTGATAAAATGCCTTTTTAATAAAATTTTGACTAGGTCGTTGATTTAAAGCATATAATGTAGTAAATCGTGAAAAAATAAAATTATTAATTTCATTGTCATTATTATAATCATTAATAATATTCATTAATTTAGGTAGATCACCAGGATCTTTAGATTTTTGAATATCTTTTTTAATAGGCACTATTTCAAGTTGATTTGATTTGTTAAAAACCAAATCATATAAATTATTTCCAGTTGATACTATTGATCTAATAACTGCTTTAGGTACATTTATTACTTTTTGTAAAGCAGATGAACTAATATCCGAAACTTTTTGAGCAATAACAGGAACTAGGCCCATGTTTTCTTCTTCGTTTTGAGCATCACGATGTACAATAGTATCTTCTTTTCCAACAGCTTGATAAATTTTTTCATTATAATTTTTATTAAATCTTTCGTTATATAATTGCTCAAAATATTCAGTTATGTTAGGTGTATAACGTAATTTTTTGTCACGAGCTTCTATACCCTTTTGAATATGTTCTTTAAATTTTGCAGCTTTAAGAGCTAAATTTTCTTGAGTTTTTTTATATCCTATCGATGTTTTTTCTTCTTCAACTTTTTTCTTTTGTTTTTCTTTTTCGATTGCTTGATTTGCCTTTAGATTTTGTTCTGCAGCAACATTTTGTTCTACAGCAACTTTTTGTAAGTTATCAGTATTTATTTTTTCAGCTAATTGTTTAATAACATTTATATATCTTTGTTGTGTATTTAATTTATTTTTTTCATTTGTGTCTTTTTCTAAAATAGTTTTATCATCTTTTAAAATAGCATTATCTGGTTTATATTCTGGTGGATTGTCTACTTTAACATCTAATTTTAATTTTTTAATTTTATTTATTCTTTGAACAGTAGGATCCTTAGATGATGTATTGATACTACTTTCTGAATTATTTTTATTTTTTTTTTCTTTAGGTTGTAATTTATTACTGTAATGTTTTAAATAAAGTTGAGTAAACATTTATATATTATTATAATAAAATATAATTATTATTAATTATCAACTTTATGTTCTTCTTTAATATCATTTGTATGATGCACTTTTTTATTTGTTTTATGTTTTTTAGTCTTCATATTTTTTTTAACTGTTTCTTTAATTTCTTGATGTTGTTCAGAATTATTAAATACATTTTTAATAATTGTTTTATCATTAATGGGAGGAAATACATGATCTAACATTTTGTAAATTCTTTTTTTAATTTTTGCTTCCATTTTCATAGCATATTGAATAGCCAAATCAAAATTAAAATCCATTGCTTTGCCTTCTTTGAATAATAAATCTAATGAAATTGGTTTTGCTTGTCTTTTATTGCCCGATTTATCATATGAATCAATACCAGCTTCATCAAACATCCACAGATTAGAAAAATATAAATTTGTAATAAATGTCAAAATAAATTTGCATAAAATGATTAATAATGATTTTGTTTTTTTATATCTTTGCTCAAAAACTTGAGCATCAAATTGTTCTCGTCTATCCCATAATAATCTTAATTCTTCACCATATTTAAGATGCTCATTAAAAAAAGTAGTAATATTATTTTTATCAACTTCTAATAAATATTGCCAATTTGTAGTATCAGCAGTTGCAATTTTATCATGTAAAATAATATTATAATATTGTAAAGCAGGATAAACAAAGAATTTACAATATTCTGGAGAATCATCAGGTTTATATTTAACTGAAACTTCTCGGAATTTAATCATTGATCTAAATAATTCATCATTCATTTTAATATAGATATATATAATAAATATATAAAATAAAATTGCTATATTTATGAAAAATAATAAAAAAAAAGACACTATTACCAAGTGTCATAAAATATAAATTAAAATTATCATTTTTTATGATTTGTTTCAAATCCTGCTTTAAATTTATAATTTTCAATCATCTTATTGTATTGATTTGTTAAAATATCAGACATAATACTAGTATCATATCTAACTTCTATAATGTCAGCACACAAATTACTTAATACTTTAGCAAATGGTTTTAAAAATTCGAAACTTGTTTCTAAACTTAATCCTGTTTGTTTAAATCTATATTGACAAACTACTGATTCTAATGTTGTCATTTCATTAGCTTTAATACTTGCTGAAAGAGGACTTCGAGTATCAACCCAAATCAAATTATTAATATATTTTAAAATACTGACACAAACTTCAGTGGTCATATAATCAATAAATCTAATTTTTTCAGATAAAATATGTGTTTCATTAATTGCTCCACCTAAATTATCTTTTAGTTTAGCATTTTTATTTTTTAAGTTATTTAATTGCAATAATTCCTTTATTCTTTCAATATTATATTTATTTGCTTCCAAACATTCTTTGGGAATACCATAAGTTTTTTTATATCAATTACACCAAAATAAGTATAGCCTATATTTTCACAAGGATTACCAAAATAAAATACTTTATTTTCAACTGCTTGTCCATCAGTAGTTAAATATTTGAATTTTAGAAGTTTAAAACCGAGCATTATTAAGAATATATATAAATATCAGAAGAAAATAAAATTTGTATAATTTAGAAATTTAGTAAATTAAATAAAGGATTCTCTAGATAGGTAGAAGATAAATAAGAAACACAGGCAATCAATACTTTCTCAGATTGCTGTGATAATCCAATAGATGAACTATTGTCTAATTGACCGAGGAAATAATCATATAAATAACTATAAATAATAGCATTCATAATGATTTTAATTAATTTATTTTGAATAGAATCTTCACTCATATGCAATATATTATCAACAACAACATTTTTTAAAATATTAGT
>CAZCGL010000003.1:0-2297 GCA_964498335.1 uncultured Enterobacteriaceae bacterium
AACAGTGTATTTATTTTAATTTTTTATATTAAATGTGATTTCATTGCAACAATTAAAAGGAAGAAATAAACAATAGCCTTAGTTAGCCAACTTGGCCTCAATAGTATATAAAACCTCATCATTTCTATCTCTTACTTCTAAATAATGAAATAACCCTTTGCAAAAAGGAGGTATTATTGATGGCTCTACTATAGATCCAATTATTTTATTGTCATTTTTTACTGTTAAAACTTAACTTGATCTTTTAAAAAATGTAGGACAAGCATTTTCTCTATAGGCTTTTAAAGAATCATTATTTGTAGTTAATTTAAACCCTCGAAGGGAAGGACAGCAACAGGCTCGTTATTAAATAGTAGATTTTTCATTAATATCAAATATTTTTTACCCTGTTTAAGAAAAATCTTCTGTAGATTCAAATAGAAAATATGTGTTAGGTAAGTCGCATGGTAAGCACTTTTTTTTTATTAAAATTAATTTTTTATATATTTGTAATAAAAATGATAATGTAAAAAATAAAAATATTTTATTTGTGAGAATTATATTTTTTTTTACTGGAATCCCTAATTTACAGGGTGTAGGAAATATGCAAATACAATATTCTAATGGATCAAATTCTTATTTCAAAAGAGCAAATTTTACATTTTCTAAAGAATTTAAATTACTTACCATTTTTTAAAAATTTGTTGAGTTGAAAGTAATTATTTTTTAATTTCAGAAATTTTTATAATTTTTTTTTTAATTTTTTTTAAATATTTATACGAAAAAAATAACATCATTGTTTTAAACTGTCATAAAATAATATGAAGATTTTTTTTAAAAAATTACAATTTGTATTAGATAAAAGTAGATTACGAAAAATTAATATAAATTGCAAATCAAATTTAATTTAAATTTGGTATTAAAATATAATAATATAAATAATGATTTATATAAGATAAATAAAATAATAATTATTTAATATATAAAAAAAAAAAATATTTTAATAAAACAAATTAATTTCTCTCAAAATTACTAATTACTATTATATTATGATAAGTATTGTTAAACAATATTTATATTATTATTAAGATTGTTTCCATTACTAACATTTTCATTCAGATTTTAATTAAGATTAAGATTGGAAGAAATTTTCATTAATTGTGTAGCTTTTTCTTCTAAAATAGGCATATTTTCTCTACCAGCTTCATGCATGACCTGGACCATGATTGTATAAATATTAAATTATTTCAATAAATGACCTGAATTTTCTTAGCTTGAACATAAATACAATAATATATCAATCAGTTCCTTTCTAACTAAACCAGAAGGATTGTTGCATTCTTCTCTGATACTATTTTAGTGTTAAGGATTTTCACTGTTAAAAAATTAATGTGCACTGCTTGTCGAATTTTCTGGGTCCATGATAATTGCTTGAGATTCAGAAATAGAAGTTGTATCGGGATCATTTGAATATCTATTTGCATATATTTATCCTTCTTGGCCACTATTAAATGCAATTCCAAGTCTTTCAACACATTCTTACAGAAAATCAACAGATTTGCCTAATTTATCAGCCAATTTGCTAGAATCTTATATTAACTTCAAGTATAAGGAGACTAAGTGTTGAAAAATGTTTTTTTCAGATTATTTAAAAAACAAAATAAGTTTTTTTAATGTATTAGGCTCTATCAACACTTCTTCCACTTTATATTTATCGTAATACAACCAACACCCAAAAGTATCTAAAAATAATTTTTTTGGTTAATTACTTGAATCACTTAAATAATCAAGTATCACTTACGGTCCAAATCCGAATTCTCATAATTTTTCTCGGATTGATTAAGATGCATGCACAAAATCACATAAAATTTGCAAAGAAAGTTTTTTCAAGTATTTATTGCCTTTTTCATAACACTCCATTAACGCCTCAATTGCGTGATTATCGACCATTTGTTCTTATCTTGCGAGATTTAATTTACTTAAAAAACATAAAATTCTGAGAATATCTAAAATTGGAGGTTCATCTAAAGATACCGATCCTGATTGAAATTAATAGTATTTAGATGTTTATTAAGCATTTTCTTTGTTGTAACTTGTAAATAACTTGATTAAGTCTATCATTAATGGAATGATTCCTATATTTTCTAATGCATTTAAGAAGACAGGCTCACTTGCAAGAAATCTGAAAATTTTAATAACTATTACTAAAATTTATAGATTAGATTCTTCAGGCTTTAAGTAAAATATCAGAGCTTCTATAATATCATTTGATTAAAAAAAATGTTGTTTCACAGTTCTATCATGACATTTAGCAAAAT
>CAZCGL010000004.1:0-1873 GCA_964498335.1 uncultured Enterobacteriaceae bacterium
TTTCTGTATATTTACCTTTTATAATAGATGAACTTTTGAGGTTTTTTATTTTTAAAAAAAATTATTTTGAATATTTTCTAATTATATTATTACTTTAAAATTAAGAGCTTATTAAATTGATGTAGAATTCACTGCTCAAGACACTATCGAAGATACTGCAGCTACTGTAGGTAATAATAAATCAAAAAATTTGAATATCCATTAGATGGCTATTGACTTGAAGTTATTTGGAGGAAAAAAAATATTGAGTCTCAATACTTCAGCCTTAGAATAAAAAATTGTTGCTTCATAAGCACTTTCAAGTATCGCTATGAATTTGGGATAAGCATTCTATCCCTATTGTCAACAATCTTCTGAAGTTATTGTTCAATTTATGAGCTTCATTAATTCAAAAGTTATATTTTTATTAAAAAATAAATTATTATTTGAAAAATTTAAAATTATTAAAGGAAATTAGAACTAATAGTTTAAAGACTGTTTTCCATTTATTGAAATCTTGTTAAAATGAACAATAAATGGCTTAAATTTTTAATCCTTTGTTACCAAAAATGTTGGTTGAACTTCAGAACCAATTGAAATTTGAAAATCGTAAAAATATTTTTATATTGAATTATAAATCAAATTAAATCTCATTTATATTTTTAGATGAAGATGCTTTTACTATTTTTGATGAAATCAATAAATGCATTAAATTATTTTAATTCCCTTCAATTGAAAAAAATTCAATTTTAGAGCTTCTTAATTGTACAACAATTGGTTTAAGATTGCAAGACACTCTGAAAAAAGATTTAATGAAAAGATTTGAAGAAGAATAATAAGATTGTGATGATGATCAAAAAGACCAATTTGAAGATGATTATGAAGATATCAATAATCTTATGCAAGGTATTTATCATTTTTGTTTTAGAATTTTTTTAAATAAAAAAAATATAGTTATTATGGATATTTCTGGCAAAACTGTCCAACTTTATAAAGATTATTGTGAAGCTATTGTTGTTAACAATAATTTACCATTTTTTTATAACATTTTAAACAAAAAAACTGCAACTGATAATGAAGTTTTATACGCTGTTTGCATTTTTGATGAAATTTTAGAATTCTGTTCTGAATAAGTCTTTTTATTATCAAAAAATAATACATAAAATTCAACATTATAATTTTTTATTCTTTAGATTTTCAATAAAGCCTTTCCAGAAATTGCAAAAATTTATTTAGATAAATGCAAAACCCATGAAAATTATGATATTTTACAATCAATTTATTTCGGTTTTGGAGTTTTTGCTACTAGATGTTCTCCTCAATTATTTTAGCAATTTTATATTTAAATTTGCTAAGTAAATTATTTTTTAATTTTTAAATAATTTTAAAATGATAAAAATTTAAATCTTTAGAGTTTAGTATCCATGATAGAATAATCAGATGCCTTTTCATCAGATAAAGTTGTATGCACTGAATGTGCCATATCATCTATTGGAAAAATAGCATTATTCTAGCCAGAATGCTAAGGCATTAATAGATAAGATTTGATCACAAATTTCTTAAAATTATTGCCTTTAAAAAATGAACAAGAAGAAGCTTAAAATACTCATTTGATGTTACTTAAATAAGTATAAGCTAAAAATCAAATTTTAATTGCTAATGAAAGTGCAGTTTTATAAGCTTTGACTAATATCAAAAATATTGATTTTAGCAACCCTGAATGCGAAATTTTAAATAATGAGGGTAAAAGTATTATTTCTTAATTAATTTAATGAGAAAATAGGTGTTTATGAATAAATCTTTAAGTAATTAACAAATCATCATGTTTATTTTATAAATATATACATAATAATATCGTTCAATACATTTTTTTTTTTCAATAATAATTTATATA
>CAZCGL010000005.1:0-1857 GCA_964498335.1 uncultured Enterobacteriaceae bacterium
CTATTATACATACTCATAGAAAATAGTTTTATATAATTCATTGCTATTCAGCTACTTTCTTTTGATAAAAAAAGCTCCACTTGATCTTAGTAAATTATGGACAAATTTTATAGATAAAAAATCTTCAGCTGCTGCTATATGAGGACATTTAAATTTATAAGCATAAAATACATAAGAAACCAATAAGAAATCGATATAAGATCTATGCGTAGGCAATATAATCAGTGGCTCTTGTAGAGCACTCAATTTATTCAATGTTTAGATTAATTATTCATCTATTACAACTTTCTCATATATTTAAGTAAATACTTTATGAAAAAACCAAGCAAAAAATTTTAAAACAGACATTTTGTAATCAGAAAACATTTATTAGCAAATTTACTATGCTTCTTTTTTAGTGTCTTCAATGATTTGATTGGGAGCTATTTTTTATTTATATTTAAATATAATTATTTTAAAATCTAAATATACTTTTTTGATTTTCAGCAGCTTTTGTTTTCAAAAACCCAGCCTTGATTCTTTTGTCAGCAATTTCTAAAATTTTAGCTTGGATTTCAGGCATATTAAGGATAATTTCCTAATAATCTTTACTTTATTTAGACTAGAACATTTTTCCATTTTGCAAAGCCCATTTAATGTCCGAAAAATAAGTATGATATTTGACAACTTTAGAATTTATTGTATTTTCTGGATCATCCACATTTTCTTTCAAAATATATTTTTACAAACCATAGTTTCAGTAAATATGATAATAACGCCAATTAATCTGTTAAACATCTAGTTGAAAAATAATCAACTCTTCTTTTGACATTTGTTTTATCAATTAAGATAGTTTTTCTGTTTCAAAAACCCATTCATGACTAGTATAAAAACTAAATTGTTAGATTATTATATCAGATTGTTGCAAAAGCTATTTTATTTTACCTGCCTATAAAAATTAATTGAAAAATTCTTAATTCAAATAACAAAATATTTATCATTTATGAATTAACTTTCATTTTCATACTTTTTATGCCAGAAATTTATGCTAATCTAAAGTAAATTTCAGCAGGAATTTTTCTACTCCATTGATATAACTATGTAAAAGGAAAAATTTATTAATATAAAAATTTATAAATAATTATTCTTATTATTACATTTAATAAATTTTTATTTGAATACTACTTATAATTTGGTGTTAAAGCTTATTATTCTGGCGGATTTTTACGCCAAAAATCTATACAAACATCTCTGACATTTCTTTATATTTAAGGATTTTTATCACTTGTACCACAATGATACACAGATAATTAATTTTTTTTGGCTTCTAGTACTGAGACCACTAAAATAAAATCTGCTACAAAATCAACTGGAATTAAATCCACAATATTGTCGATATTTCCATACCCTCTTCTAATCAATCCCAAACCTGTTAATTTTTTTATTTTTTTTTATACATTTTTAAAATTATTTTTATTAAAATACCTCCATACAATTGCAATGCACTTACAAAAGTAATAGCATCTATCCAACCAGGAAAAGGGTCCTTTGATAATAAATTTTTAATTTATTATTAAAAAAAAAAATATTAATTTATTTATAAAAAATATTTAACTCGATAAGAAGAGCCCATAATAGAAGGCCTGACAATGCACAATGTAGCATTTTCTCTTCGCTTTTATAAAATTCTTTCACAAATTGATTTTGAAAATGTATGACAATCATGAAATCTGCCTAAAATTTTGGTAGTATCTTGCATAATCTGAATATATTTTATTATTATAAAGTTTTAAAGAATGAATAATATTGATGTATAACCTGCTATTGAGGTAACGCTAAAATGTCTTCAAGTAATCATTCTGGATTAGCTCCAAAATC
>CAZCGL010000006.1:0-1830 GCA_964498335.1 uncultured Enterobacteriaceae bacterium
TAATTTAATGTATAAAATAATTAAGCAAAAAATATTTTTTTTTAAATAAACATACAAAAAAATAACGAAAATATACATATTTAAACGATAATTTTTTGAATGCATATATTATGGATATTAATTTCAAAAAAAAAATAAAGAAAAATAAATATTATTAAATACCATGAAAACTAAAATGAAAATATTATGAAAAATGTTGAAAAATCAAAATTTTTTCCTAAAAATAAATTATTTTAATTACATAAAATATTTTAAGCAGGCTTGCAAAACTATGCACAAATAACTTAGAAAACAAATTAAAAAATATAAAAAGTAATTTTAACTCTCTGGCACAAAAGTAAATTCTTTTCATTATTTTTTCATTCTTAATTTATTAAGTTTTTTGTATTTAAGATGAATAGAATAAATTCTGAAGAGAATAAAAAAGATATTTAATATCATGAATATATCAATGATTTTTATTGTGTCATATATAAAAAAATCTTTATCCTTCCACAAATAACATCCTAATGTAAAAATAATAAGCAGCAGTGAGTTTTCATACAAACTTTCAATTTTTTTTGTAATAAAAGGCTCTTATATGCAATTTAAAATATAAAATGCTAAGAAAATAGCAAGTAATAAAACAAAGGTGACTGTGCTTGTCATAACATCATATTTATGAAATAACAACAGAGATGTTATAAGTATTTTTATGTAAAACATTATAAAATCTCTGTTATAGTATTTATCTTTTAATCCAGTAGAATTATATAATAATAAATTGTATCTAGAGTTTTCATCATCATCTTATGATGAAATTATTAATATCGGTACAACTAAAATCATCACTACTAACGTAATGAGACCTCCAAATACAATCATCATGATATGCGATGTTTCCTAAAAACAAGTTAAACCTAAATCTAATGACAAGGATTTCTAATTTGTAGCAGGATTTTCATCACATTGCAAAAATAACACAAATGTATTAACAATACAAGGCTGTATTATAAAAAATGTTACAATAATTGAAGCGCCTAGTAAAGTGGACATATCAATTTAAGAATTTTATATTAATTATCTTTTTATTTTAAATTTTTATTATCAATAAATTAAAGTTATTAAAAAAAAAAAATAATTTTTTTATTGTTAAATGATATTAGTACTTTTTTAGAGTGCCACCTTAAATAAGATTAATAGCAAATATCAATACAATAAAAAAGAATATTGAGAGATAAAATTAATTGAAAGGATCAGGCTTACTACCATGAGAAATATATTAAAGACATGCAAAGACGTTCATAAAATTTATAGTATTTCCTACAAAATCAAGAGCTTTTTTTGTTAGAGGTAAGCCGGTAAACCAATATACTTCAAAAATAGTCAATAAACTCAACAATTAAATATGATTTATAAGTAATTTGGTTTCACCCATCAGAATTTCTACTCCGTCTACATCGTAATTTTTTAAATTTTGTTTGGGTCTAGGTGAATAGTATAGGATTTTTAGAATAAATTTAGGAAGGAAAATCATAAATAAATAAATTGTCACCAAAGCGATTGTTAAGTTCCAAACGAAGCCTTTGAAATTGCATTTTTCGCAAAAATTAAAACCAATTTTAAAAAAATGTTTAGCATAATCACATACTGCACAAGTAAACCCAGTGTATCCTTTTTTGCATTTATTGTCAATGTTTTCAAATTAACAGCTTTCCAAATCTAATATACATTTATAAAATGTGATATTTTTATAGTCTTCTTTTAAATTAATATTAGTTTCTGAGATTCAGAATCCTGCCTTAACCCTAATATCATTTCCACCTACACAATCTAGATTTTTAGGGCAAG
>CAZCGL010000007.1:0-1605 GCA_964498335.1 uncultured Enterobacteriaceae bacterium
TATGGATAAGATGCTATTAATAAAAGATCTAGATATCCTGAGAATACCTTTGTTTTTATACAAAAATATTTACAAGCATTAACGAAAAATGAAAAAGTAGTGTAGTTAAGCAAAGAAAATTACGAAAATTATATTATGAAAAGAGATGCCGTATATTTTTATTTATTTTTTTGATTTTTAAAATTTAAAAAAAAATAAATAGGATGTAGATGTAGAAACCTTTTTATTAAAAGATTTTTCTTTTGCAGATGATAATTAAGGAGAATAAATTTATTTGGATGTGTAAGAAATTACTGCAATGATTTTAAGATACGGAAAGAGATTGGCTGAGAAAATGGCTAATATTGAAATAAAAGATTGTATTATTACTGTACCATCTAATTGGGATTTAGATCAAAGATTACTTCTTGATGAATCTGCTAAATTAGCTGGATTAGAGTTTAATTTATACCATAACAAAAAAATTATAATTATAAATTTGATAAAAAATCACAATTCTTAATTAATTTATAAAAAATTAAAATGATTAAAACATGTATAGAATGATATAATTTTAATCTTATTTATATATTATTAGTTACTTATGTTTTAAAAGAAATATTAAACTTTTTAAATTTTTTAAATTTATATAGACCTTTAGCCTTCATTCATGAAAACTCAGCTGCAGCATTATATTATTCCATTGACAGATAAGATGTTAATGAGACCCACACTGTTGTTTTTTTCAATTTAGGTTCTTCCAGCTTAAAAGTCAGTTTGGCAGAATTCCATGCTGTCAACTTAACAAATGATAAAACTCACAAAAAACCTATTGAAACTGTTAAAATTTTAGCTGATTACGTTGACGAAAGTGTGTCATCTCTTGCTTTTGATCATGTTTATTATTAATAATGAATAATAATATAAAAAATTGAAAAATTATATGAATAAAATAAAGGTTTTGGCTCAACATTTTGCTGAAGAATTTGATAAATTACCCCAAAGAAAGGGCAAAACATCTATAAAAACTTCACCATAAGGAATGGTTAGATTAATCTAAAATTCTTAAAAAATAAAAGAAGTGTTAAGTGCTAACAAGGAAGCACCATTTTATGTAGAAACTCTATTTGATGGATTGGACTTTAAGTCACACATCACTCGTCAGGTTTTCGAGGAGAAATCTAAACATATTTTTGATAAAATTACTAAATCAATTGATATTGTTTTAAAATAAGGAAATAGAACTTTAAGTCAAATAGACAGGCTTGAAATTATTGGAGGAGGTGTTAGAATACCTAAAGTACAATCAATTTTATTAGTATATTTAATTGGAAAAGAGCTCGGTGCACATTTAAATGGTGACGAAAGCATGGCATTCGGTGCTGCCTTTTAAGCAGCTAATTTAAGTCACTCCTTCAAGGTTAGACCAATATGGCTGTTTGATGGATTCCCTTGGGCTTACAGGCTAGTAATGTAAAATTTACAAACAAATTTAACTGAAGATTAATAGTATCATAAAGATTTAGTAATTTTCCCAGCTAAATAAAGATTTGGCTCAAAAAAAGTGTTGTCTTTTACTTACGATCAAAATATTTAATGCATTTTTTATAAAATTAATGAGGATTA